>JAUIEG010000282.1 GCA_030428745.1 Alphaproteobacteria bacterium | reverse complement strand
GCGGCGCCCATACGGGCGATATCAGCGCGGAAATGCTGGCGGACGCCGGCGCCGCCTATGTGATCGTCGGCCATTCCGAACGCCGCGCCGATCACGCCGAGACCGACGCCATCGTCAAAGCCAAGGCCGAGGCCGCTTTCCGGGCCGGGCTGACGCCGATCATCTGTGTCGGTGAAACCAAAGATGAGCGCGAAGCCGGCAAGGCGCTTGAGATTGTCGGCGCACAGCTTTCCGGATCGCTTCCCGAAACCGGTGAAGCATATGTCGTCGCCTATGAACCGGTCTGGGCCATCGGCACCGGACTGACGCCGACCAATCATGACATCGCCGAAATGCACGATTTCATCCGGTCGAAAACACCGGAAGGAACCCGTCTTCTCTATGGCGGCTCCGTGAAGCCCGGCAATGCCAAAGAAATCCTCGCTATCTCCAACGTCAATGGCGCGCTGGTGGGCGGCGCCAGCCTCAAGGCCGACGACTTTTATCCGATCGTCGAAGCAGCGCCCGGAGAAATGTAGGCCGGAATGCGTGTGAGCCTCCTGATCGCTCTTTTCATTGTCGCCGCGCTCACCGGGCTTTCCGGATGCGCGGCCTGGTCGGCGCAGAAAAGCGCCCCGGCGATTGGGACCATCATCGAGGTTGAAGGCGAACGCCTGCATGTCATGGACCTCGGTCCGCGCGACAGCGAAAAGCCGCCGCTGCTCCTGATTCACGGCGCCAGCGTCAATTTGCGCGACATGAAGATGGCGCTGGGCGATGCTCTTTCTACAGATCATCGCGTCATCCTCATCGACAGGCCGGGGCGGGGCTATTCCACGCGTCCTGACGATGGCTGGCGGCTTGAAACGCAAGCAAGGTTGATAAAGGGCGCGGCTGATGCACTGGGCGTCGAAGATCCGGTGGTCGTCGGTCAAAGTTTCGGCGGCGCTGTGGCGCTGCGTTATGCGCTTGAATATCAGGACGAGATGAGCGGGCTCGTCCTGTTGGCGGCGGTCAGTCATGAATGGCCGGGCGGCATCGCCTGGTACAACAAGGTTTCCGGCTGGCCCGTCGCCGGGTTTTTGCTGCGCCGTCTGGTGATCCCCCCTTATGCGTCTTTGTCCGCGGAAAAGAACGTCGCCGCATCCTTCGCGCCCGATGCGCCGCCGGAAGGCTATTATGAAAAGAGCGGCCTTTCATTGTTGTTTCGTCCGCATGATTTCAAAGCGAACGCCGCCGATATTTCCCATCTCAAGGCTGAAATCATGGCGCAGCAACCGCACTATGAAAGTTTGTCGCTTCCTGTCGCCATTGTGACGGGAACGAGCGACTCAACTGTCAGTCCCGACCTTCATTCAAAACAGCTTGCAACGGAAATTGACGGCGCCTCGTTGACCTTGCTGCCGGATACGGGGCATGCGCTTCATCACGCGCAAACCGAAAAAATTACCGGCATCATACGCGCAATGACGGCGAGCGGGATATGAGCGAGACCATCGATATTCGCCGTAAGCGGCTGCTTTACCTGGCCACTTATCGGGGCTTCAAGGAAGCCGATCTTCTTATCGGCGGTTTCGCAAAAGCGCATCTGGGCGATATGGATGAGAGCCAGCTCGATCAATTCGAAACGCTGCTTAAACAGAACGACCGCGAGCTATACGCCTGGGCCACCGACAAGCTGGAGGCGCCGGCCGAGCTTCAGGGCAGTGTTCTCGACAAGCTCAAGGCGTTTGAGATTCCGCGGGCTTAAGCCACGGACATTTGCTTCGTGAAGGTCGTCCTTCTGCGCCGGGCAACCACTCGTTAACCATTCGGCAAATTCACGGCTTTCCTAAACCAGACGTTACCATTTTCCGCCTATTTTTCGGGCGGGGGATAGTGCGGGGCTGTGTCCGCCATCTGGAGAGTTGTGTCGCGTGCAGGCGGAATCTTATTTTCAGCTCTTGAATCCGCTGGTTTTTCTGCTCTTTGCAGCGGGTTTTTTCGCGGTGAACGCCGTCCGGCCGTCGCGCGCAGTCCTCATGCTCGCCATCTCCTATCTGCTCGGCGCCGGCGCCTTCACCGTAGATATTCTTGAGCAGGCCGACATTATCCAGGCAGGCGCTATTGTGATCAGCGCCGTCTATGCGGCGACGGCTGTCCTTTCTGCTGCGGGTGTCGCCTGCCTCTATCGCGGCGCGGCGCCATGGAGGCTCTTCGGGGCGGCGTTCGTCATTCATATGTCGCTATATAGCTGGTCGTATCTGGCCAACGGGTATGGGTGGACAAGCTCCTTTCTCGCGAATATCGGCTGCGGCGTGATTTTCTCAATCGGTCTTGTCTCCATTCGCAATCATCTGCCCCGGACAATCGATAAGATAATTTTCTGGGTTTACTTCGTTAGTTGTCTGCAATGTTTTGTCCGCCCCTTGCTGTTGGCGTATCTCGCCGTCGGGACCTCGTCGGCCGGTGACTTTGATCAGACAATCTTTGTCATGGCGCTGCATTTTGTTGTCGGCGCCTGCGCCGTCACAACAGGCATGGCGCTCCTGGTCGCCTGCAGCACCGACATCATCAACGAGCTGCAACAGCGCTCTATTACGGATCGTCTCTCCGGCGTTTATAATCGGCGGGGTTTTGAAGAAACGGCCGAAAGCACCTTGCGTTCTCGCGGCGATCACGAGTTTGTCGCAGTCATTCTGGCGGACATCGATCACTTCAAGCAGGTCAATGACACGAAGGGGCACGCCTTTGGCGACATGGTGATCGCCGAGCTTGGCGCCCTGTTCACGCAATATGCGGATCGCGACCGTATCGCGGGCCGGATCGGCGGCGAGGAATTCGCCATGCTGGTCGTGGGAGAGCCCTTGCATGCGGTGAAGGATCTGGCCGAAGCGTTGCGGCGCGATTTCAGCGAGCTACGGATTGAAACTGCGGAGAGCGAAGGCGGGCCCGTTTTCACAGCCAGCTTCGGCGCGGCCCTTCTTCAGCCCGGTGAGAGTCTTCTCTCGGTGATCGCCCGCGCCGACGAAGCGCTCTACCTTTCCAAGAATCTCGGCCGCAACTGCGTCTCCTGTGAGACTGATCTACAGGTGGAAAAACTGCGCTCAGCGGCCGGCTTTCATTACCGGCGCAAATATCGCGATGACGCCGCCGCTGTCGGGTAAGCCGCAAAAGCCGCGCATCCTCTCGTTGCATTCGAAATCTCTCCGGCCTACATCCTCCCCATAACGCGGGCCGTCTAATCGGCGTCCCGCGCATTTTGCGTTGAGGAATGGTGATGGCGGACGGCAAGACAATGGTTTCCGGTGTGGCGGCGATGAGCGCCGACGCCGCTTGGAAAACGCAAGGCCGTCTCGATGTTTACGGCGCACCGGAAGGGGCGGATGCGCTCGCCGTCGCTGACGCGGCGCGCTCGACAAAAAACCTCGTGCTGCATATCGCCCGTGATGGAACCCGCGCCGCCGCGATGTCGCAATCCCTGAAATTCTTCGCGCCCGATATTCCGGTCATTGAATATCCGGCCTGGGATTGTCTTCCTTATGACCGGGTGTCGCCGTCGCCCGCGGCCTCCTCTAAACGCATGGCGGCGCTTGCGGCGATCCAGCGTCGGGGTGAGGGCGCTTTTATTATCGTTGCCCCCATCAACGCCGCCATTCAGAAAACCCCGCCGAAAGACGTCATCGAAAATGCGGCGCTGTCACTGGCGCCGGGCGCAGTAATGGAGCTCGATGCGCTGGCGACCTATCTCAGCGCCAACGGCTATGCGCGATCGTCGACGGTGCGTGAACCGGGCGAGTTCGCCGTGAGGGGCGGCCTTGTCGACATATTTCCGCCGGGCGCGGAAGAGCCGGTGCGGTTGGACTTTTTTGGCGACACGCTGGAAAGCGTCCGGGCGTTCGACGCCGAAACCCAGCGCACCACACGCCAGCTTTCCGGGTTCTCTCTGGCGGCGGCGAGTGAGATCTTGTTGTCGGAAGCAACGATTTCCCGCTTTCGCAAAGGTTATGTGGCGACCTTTGGTCCCGCCGGTGACGATCCGCTCTATGAGGCGATCAGCGCGGGGCGCACCCATGCCGGCGCCGAACACTGGCTGCCGCTGTTTTACGAACAAATGGACACGCTGTTCGACTTTGTCGGCGATGCGCTCGTCTTCATGGATCATCTGGCGGAAGAGGCGGTCGAAGAAAGGCTGAACGCTATTCGCGACCACTATGAGGCTCGGGCTGAAGATGCGGAAACCAGAAAACCGCGCAACAATGATTTCGCCGCGCCGGTCTATCGCCCCCTGAAACCTGACGCGCTTTATCTTAGCGACGATGAGTGGAAAGAACGCATGTTCACCACGAATCTTCGCCCGCTTTCACCCTTCGCGCCGCCGGAAAATATCCGCGCCTTTAATTTCGGCGCCAAAGTCGGACGCACCTTCGCCGCTGAGCGGGCCGCCGAAAACATCAATATCTTCGACGCCGTCAACAGCTACGCCAAGTCGCTGATCTCGGACAAAAAGAAAGTCGTCATCGCCTGCTGGTCCGAAGGATCGGCAGATCGCATGAAAACCGTTCTTTCCGATCATGGCGCGACAGAGCTGGCGCAGGCGGATGACTGGAACGCCGTCCAAAAACTCAAGGCGCCGATGATGGCGGCGGTGCTCGGCCT
>JAUIEG010000281.1 GCA_030428745.1 Alphaproteobacteria bacterium | reverse complement strand
CAATTCGCGCACCTCGGGTTCCGAGGACGGCTTTCCGCTCGACAGATATAAATCGCCATGTCCCACAAAAACGCCGTTCACCGTTGGAATGGAGAGATAATCCTCAACCGCAGTCACCGTGTCCCAGTTTTCCAGCTGCACCATGCGCAGGCATTGTTCATCGCCGCGCTTCAGATAATCGGCCATGGGCGTCTGGCCCCAGCTTCCGGCGCGCGACGTGGCGCCGAGACCCCGCTCTCCCTTCGGGCTGAATATCATCTGCCGCGTCAACCGCTCTGCGGTTTCAACGCTGGTCATGCGCGGCGCCAGGAGCCCGTCGGCGCCAGAGTCGAGAAGGCGTTGAATGTCCGATCCGTTGTGATCGGGCAAGCGCACCAGCGCCGCCATACCCGACGCCTGCGTTGCGAAAATGAATTGATAGACCTGATCAAGACCATGGGGCGCGTGCTCCATGTCGATGACAAGAAAGTCGAACCCCGCTTGCCCCAGCATCTCCACCGTCGCCAAACTGGGCAGCTTGAGCCACGTGCCCAAAAGGCTCCCGCCGCGCGCGGCGCAAAATTCAAGAAACTGTTTCATGTGAATACCTTAAGCGGCAACCTACCGGATTGAGCCGCCTCGCCACTTTATCCAAGCGGCCCCAAGAGTTGACGCCGGAGGAAGTAACCCCAGCCCTGGCCCGGACGGGCTGGCCTATCGCGCCCCGTCCGGGGGCCGTCCCTCATCAAGCTCGCGAAGATCACGGCCGACGGTTTCCGGCAGCAGCACTGTCGCAACGAGGGCGCATAGAACGCCGATGACGCCCATCACCGTCATGGAGACGTTAAGCGCCACGGTCGCCGCCATGATGGCCACCCCCTGAATGAAGATGCCGCTGACCGCGCGCCCGAAATTATAGGCGAAAGCCTGTCCCGAGGCGCGCACTTCCGTCGGGAAGAGCTCGGTGAAATACGGGCCGAACGATCCGTACAAACCAAATTGGCAAAACGCCTGAACGAAACCTGCCGGGATCAGCAAATAGGCGTGACTGCCGAGCGGCGCACACAGATAAACTGTCGTCGCGATAATGAACCCGGCGCCAAACATCCGGAACGCCATGCGCCGACCAAACCGGTCGCTGAAATAGGCGTTCCCTAAAAGCCCGAAAAAAGCGCCGGCGCTGTTCAAGAGAACGAAGATGCCGGCTGTAGACGCTGAAATGCCGCGCTCAGTTTGAAGGAATGTCGTCAGGTAACTCGAGACCGAATAGCCGGCGCCCTGCGCGCCAACGGCGAGGAGCGCGGCAAGCGCCGTGATGCGAAGATATTTCAGACGGAAAATCTCGAGCGGCGTAACAGACTTTTTCTCTGCATCGCGCTTGGCTTTGTTTTCCTTGAACACCGCTGAGTCATCGTCGCCGCGGCGCACGAAGAAAATCAAAAGCGCCGGAAGGATGCCGATCCAGAATACAATGCGCCACCCCATTTCCGGTTCGAACATCGCAACGAATGGGCCGGCCAAAAGGGCGGCAAGCCCCGATCCGACGGCGACGCCGCTTTGCACCGATCCGAGCGCCTTGCCGCGGTCCTGGCGCGCAACGATTTCACCCAGCAACACCGCACCGACAGCCCATTCAGCGCCGAACCCGATGCCCTGCAGGACCCGCAAAATCAAAAGCTGCTCATAGGTCTGGGCAAAACCGGAAAGGAAAGAGAAAACCGAGAACCACAAAATCGTCAGCTGTAGAATGCGCACGCGCCCGAACTTGTCGGCAAGCCATCCGCCCATCCAGCCGCCGATCGCCGAGGCGAAATAGCTGGCGCTCGCCACCGCCGCCGCCTGAGCGAGGCTGATGCCGAAAGCCGTGATAATGACGGGGATGAGATACTGATAGACAAGCGCGTCCATCGCATCGAGCGTCCAGGCGACCGAGCATGTCCAGAAGACGCGCCGGACTTTCCGGTCAGCGCGCTGATACCACGCGAAAGGCCCACTTCCGACGGGCTCTTCAATACTGTCTGTCATGCTCATCAAATACGCCTGTTGTTTTTATTTTCGCACGCAGCCTTATTGCTCCGCCGTCTCTTCAGCGATGCGTTTGTCGAGGCCGGCTTCTCCCTTGGCGGCATAAGCGCGGCACGCATCAGAATCAATGAAGGGATTGACCGTAGGGTTTTCCGCACGCGCCGCCAGCTTTTCCTTTACGCCAAAGGAAAGCGGCGATGGCGTCAGCAGCACATCGCAGGGAAGATCAGCGACTGTTGCAACAGCGCTGCGGAATGTTTCGAGCCGGCCCGGATAGTCATCGTCGCCCGTAAACCGAAAGCCCGGAGCAGAACGGGTTGAAAAGGAATCCGCGAAGACAACGTCAAGACAGCGCCCCGCTTCGCAGGAACGCCAGCTCCAAGCGGCGCTGCCCGGCGTATGAGCGGGCGTATAATGCGCCGTCACTGCAATATCGCCGACCTTTAGGGTCTCTCCGTCGGCGGCAATCCGCGCTTGCGGCACAGCGGGAAAGACATTGTCCTCAATACCGCGCTGCGGGTCGTCTTCCGTGGGACGGCCCTGCTTTAAAGCCTCCACGCCGCGCGTGCTCGCCGCGACCTTTGCGCCTGTCGCCCGGGCCAGGGCGGCGATGCCGCCGGCATGATCGAAATGCGCGTGCGTGTTCACGATCAGGCGTAGATCGGCGAGCGAAAACCCGAGCGCTTCGATATTGGCCGCAATCTGTGACGCGGTTTGCGTCATGCCGCCATTGACCAGGACAAGCCCATCATCGGATGCGATCAGCACCGAAGAAATCATGGCCGTGCCCACATAGTAAGTGTCGCCATGGATCTGAAACGGCTCGGCCGGTTCATTCAGCCTTTCGCAAAAATCACAGATATGCGCCGGATCGGGTTCCAGCTTGACTTGCCGCGCAGCGTCCGAGCCTGCGGTCGACGCGCACGCGGCCAGCAGGGTGAGGCCGACTATGAATGAAGCTAGTCGCATCGGCGCGGCGGGGTGTTTCCAGATCATGTGCGGATTACCTTGGGCTCCAGGAAGCTAACGGGACTGGCGGCTATTTTCAGCAGCCAGCGGCTCCCGGGCGCCCTCGCCTCCAATTTCGTCAGACGCACCAACTATCTAGCAAGCATCCGGCATTCCGGTCTTGATCCGGGAGGCATACAAATTTGCCTCAGCTTTATTGCGCTTTGCAGCATAACTGCGCCGCGCACGAGGTTTAATGTCCTTCAATCTCCACACCGTCGATTTCAGGCCCGGTCGGGGGCATCTGGTAGCCGTGGTTGGTCATGCTGGCCTCGGGCAGCATTTCGCAAGGGACACAGTCGGGCCAGTAATTTTGTGGTTCGCGCCCGCTCACCGGATTTCGATAGTGGAACCACATGGGCAGAATGCCAGGCCATTCAACGACTTCGCCCGTGCCGCCTTTGAAGCCCGCCTGCCGGCGGCCAAGGTCGGTCAGCAGGACATCGGGGGGATAGATGTCCAACAACTTGCTTCGATAGGGTTCAGCGTCGGGCTCCGGCTCCGTCGCAGCCGACCATCCGCCCTCCCAGTCCGGGGAATAGAAGTAATGTTCATCGATGGTCAGGCTCCAGAACCGCCAGACGCCGTTTTCGAGAACGATCTGGTCGTTAGGATACATGCCGCCATGCACCCCGCCCATGTAGAAATATGCCGGCGCGGCGGGATCTTTCGTCGTGCGCGGCTGAAAAAGGCGCGTGCGCAGATTCGCAGATCGCCCATCGTGAGAGACATGGATCACCGGCTGCGTGCGCCAGTGGAACGAAATCGCCGGACGCATTTTTTTCGCCGGCCCCCACATGGCGTTCGCGGCGCCCATGATCCGGTCGCGTCCCAGATAATACCCGGCGAAGGGCGACTGCTTGTTCCCCTCCACAGCGAAAAGCGATGACAATTCCGTCCACTGAAAATCATCCAGATAAAAGCCATAGGCGGCGGAAACATTCACGGTCCCGTCATAGGCCTCAGAACGCAACAAACGGCGATGGAGATCCGCAAGGCGCGCATCCGGTTCAAGCTCTTCTCCTGTTTCAGTCGGCTCAATTGCACCGGTCAGGTTTTCATCGGCCACGACCTCATAGCCGCCAATGCTAACGGGATCGCCTGTCGCCGGATTATGGCCGACAAACACAGGCAATTCCGGCCTGACAAGACCAAGCACGCCGCCCTTCCCCCAGCCGGTTGCATAATCCGCTTTCATCAGCGGATAGATGCGAAGCTCTTTGAATTTCCAGATACCGTCTTCTTTCACGAAACGGTTGCGATAGACATTGAGCCCCCATTGAGCCGTCCCCTCGCCGACGTCGCCAAGCAACGCAAGTTCGATCCCGCGGCTTTCTGCTTCAACGCCGTTCGCCGCCACGCTAACGATTGTGTCAAACAGGAGATGCTCATTGAGCTCACCATGGGCTAGCCCTGCCGGCCCCATGCGCTCCATGGCTTCCCGCACGCCCTCGCGCCTGTTGAAGACGCCAACGCCGCCAAGCTCAACTGCGCTGTCTTGCGCAAAAAGATCGATCACATCGTCCCACATCTTGCGGTCGACATAATAGCCATAGGCGTTTTGCAAATTGCGCACGCTATCTTCGTCGTTCAGCGCGGCTATGCGCTGCTCGAGG
>JAUIEG010000280.1 GCA_030428745.1 Alphaproteobacteria bacterium | reverse complement strand
CACCTGAATTGTAGAATGATGGATGCCGTAGCGTTTTTCGAGATAGGCCTTGGCCTCCGCCAGCGCGCCGGCCGCATCGCGCGCATCGGCGACGCTGACATGCATGGTGAGACGGGGCTGTTCCGGCGTGATCTGTGAAATCTGAATATTGTGGATGCTCTTGATCTGTTGCGAGGCGGTCAACAGCTCCGCTTCCAGTTCGGCGATGTCGATATCGGTCGGCGCGCCTTCAAGAAGAATATAGCCCGTTTCCCGGACCAGGCGCAGCGCCGAAACGCCAATCAGGAAAGCGACGCCGATAGACAAAATCGGATCGATTGCGAGCCAACCCGTACCGGCGATAACAAGCGCTGCAATAATCGCGGCCACCGACCCCAGAAGATCGCTCACCACATGCAGCAAGGCGCCGCGCATATTGAGATTTTGTTCGTCAGGGCGATGAAGAATGAAGAAGGCAATGACGTTCGCAACAAAACCGGCAATCGCAACCCAAAGCATCAGGCTCGCGTCCACCTCCACAGGCGTCAGGAACCGGTGCACGGCTTCAAATACAATCCACACCAGCAGGATTGCGAGCAGCACGCCATTTACGAAAGCCGCAAGAACCTGCGCCCGCTTATATCCGAAATGAAGGCGCTTATCGGCCGGGCGCGCCGCGAAGAATTGTGCGCTGGCGGCAAGGCCGAGCGCAGCCGCGTCGGTCAGCATATGGGTCGCGTCCGCCAGAAGCGCGAGCGAGCCTGAAATAAGGCCGCCGACGACCTCAATCACCATAAAGACGACGATAACCGCCAACGCCATCAAAAGACGGCCCGTCACTTTGCCGACAGGCTGCTGGTGGTGCTGGTGGGTGCAGTTATCCATTCGCTCGCCGGTTCTCGTCGTTTTCTACGCGCGGAGGTCTTACAAGCTGGCGAACTTTAGTCTGCGCGCACCTGCGAGAGCAAGGTAAACCACCGACATTTCACAGGAAATTCAACACGATCTGTTCACCATAAGATTGCAGCGCCAGGGCAAAAAAAAGTTACGTGATAACATTTTCATTGCTATCATCCTGATCGTTTTGGCGTTAGGACAATTCCTAAAGCGCAAGAGTAATAAGGCAGGAAGGGGCCCTGCGGGTTTGGTTGGGGACAGCATCATCATCAATGGGCTGATTGCGAGCCTTATTGCGGCCGCGATGAGCACGTTTGGCATCTTCGCCATGGCGTCGTTCAGCGGATGGGCGCAACGCAATAGCGCCTATTGCGCGGCTTTCGCAGTGGGGCTTTTGACGGTGGGCGTTGTGTTCCACCTCATCCCTGAAGCCGCGAGCATTTCTATGTCCGCGCTAAGCTGGGTGCTGGCGGGTTTTGTCGCCATGGTGCTGATCGGCATGGGCGTGCAGACGGCCGTCGCCCGGCAACCCGAAGGGGCGGCGCTCACATTCGGCTATGTTTCCATTATCGGGCTTGCGGCGCATTCCTTTCTCGACGGCGCCGTTTACGCCGCCTCTTTCTGGGAGGAAGCTTTCACCGGATGGCTCGCCACAGGCGGTCTTTTGTTCCACGAGTTTCCCGAAGGCGTCATCGCTTACGCGCTTCTCGCGCATGCAGGCCTGCAACGTTCACGCGCCATCCTGTTGGCGTTTATTGCGGCTGCCTTAACAACCATTGCGGGAACTATCACCGCTCAATCGATTTTCAGTATGGCCAGTGCGCCGCCGATCGCCGCCATGCTGGGCGCCGCCGCCGGCGCCCTCATCTATGTGCTGATCTTCCATCTCGGGCCCCATGCGACGAAAACGCCGAACAAGCGCGGCTATGACATCGCCATGCTGGGGGTCGTTTTTGGAACTGCAGCCATCCTGTTCGAAAAGATGGCCGGCGGTCACCTGCATTGATGAGAAACCGGCAAATACGGCTAAGCGGGACCCGCTAATTCTTACAGCCGGCAATACCCGCCGTCGGCGACACCATGCTCCAGCCGCTATTGTCGAGAACCTTGATGAGCCCCTGTTCGAGATAGGCGCCGCCCTCAAAGCCAAGACCAAAGCGGGCGGAGACTTCCACCGAAACGCCGTCGCCGCTCTCAAAAGTCTGACGCTCGAAAACGCCAAACCCGGCGGCGCCCGAATAATCGGTTCGCGTCAGAATTACGGGCTCTCCGGCGATATTGATTTCAGCTTCGTCGCCCGAGACGAAACGGAACACCGCCGCCGGACGCCGGCCTTCCAAGGTCCACAAAACCATGCCGCAGGATTTGTCCGGCAGCTTTGCATCGGCAATCGGCCGCAGCCCTTGCACGCCCGCCGCCTCGCTGGCGAGATCGACACTGGCGGGGCCTTCCGAATGTTGCGCTTTGGGTGTTGTTCCCAAGGTGGCGCAGGCGCCGACGAGACCAAGAAGCGCAAAAGGAGAAAGCCTGAATATCTTCATGATCCCACTCCCGTCAGAATGCCCACCGAACCGTATGTCAGCGCGCCATTATCGTCTTCAAAACCGAACACCCGCAAGGCGGAGGCGATGTTTTCCTCCGACGCGCGCGCCGTCGCCGTCACTTCGTAAGCAAGCGTACGGTTGAGATGCAGGCGGACATCCGCCGCCATCCGCACATTCTCACCCGCCAGCGTCACCTCAAGCTGATCGCCCACGCAGGCGATCGCCCCACTGAGCGGCAGCGCCGGCAGATTATACCGCTTCGTCGGCGCGTCGAGGGCGTTGGTCCATAAACTTCCCGCCGCCTGAAGACAGCCATCTTCAGGGCTAAATTCGAGCCGTTCAATCTCAAGACGCGCTTCGCCCCGGGCCGGTTCCCCCAGAAGCCCCCGCACGGCGACAGCCGCCAGGTTGATATCGGCCTTTACATCGCGCACCGAAACGCGGCCGCCGCCTGCGACTGAGAAGGTTCCGGAGCCTCGAACAGCGCCATTAGCGGAGAGCGTCACTTCAGGTGAAAACCTTAAAAGAGAAAGAGGAGCCAACCTGAACGTCACGTCGCCAAGAGGGACGCCTGATGCAGATGCTGAATGAAGCTCTCCGTCCCAGATTGTGCCCTCCGCCCCGGCGTAAGACAGGGCGCCGCTATGACTTGCAAAAAGTGAAATGGCGCTTGCCGGTATCGAGACGATCACCGTGACAAGAAAGATGACAGCGCCAACACCAATTGGCGCGCGCAGCGATTTCAATGACTGAAGCTGCGTTGTCATTACCGCTCCAGCACAAGAACCTGCGGCGTGACCATGCCGTCATCGCCGCGAGCGATATCGGCGGCGGCGACACTGGCCCCGTAACGATTTTGCATCAAAGCCAGCCATTGAAAGAAGACATCGCCGGAAACCGGCGCCGCCTGAATTTCAATCTGACCGTTATTTTCCGACCCGATGCGCACAAGCTCAACGCCTGCGCTCCGCGCGGTTTCAAGGATCGCCTGGCGCAAGGGCGCGTTTCCCTGCGGCGCCGAGGCATCCGCCCCGCCGGAGACTGCCGCCGCCGCCGCCGTCAGTTCATATCCGTCACGCGCCGCCGAAGCCTTGCGGGCGGCGTCCGCACGAAGATCTGTTAGCGGACGAATAATCGCGAAGGATAAAAACAAAACACCCGCAAGCCCACCCGCAATCAGGATCAGCACACGCTCACGCGCGGAAAGATCGTGCCACCAGCTCATGACGCACTCACCCGTAGCTCGCCGAGATAGACACTGCCGTTACGCCGCACGCCGCCCGCTTCCGCCGCGGCAAGCCCGCGCGCTTCAAGCATGCGTTTCAGCGTTTCAATCTGGCTGATGTCGCCGAACCGCAGATTGATGGAATATTCATCGCGCGCACCATTATAGCGGATACGGTCGATCTGAACGCCGTTGGACCCTTCAAGGCTTTCCGAAAGCGCATTGGAAATCGTGAGGAACGACCGCCCGCCCCCGCCGGACCCGAGCACCTGACGCGCATAAGCGCGCGGATCGGCGCCCGCCGCGTCGGGAAACGCGGTTTCATGAAGCGCGATTGTGTCTTCTTTCAAACGGTCGGCCGTGCGTAAGTCGCGCACCAGACCGGCCACATTCACAAGCAGCAATGCGGCGACAGACGCCGCCGCGAGCAGTCCGGCTCTGCGCCAGGGGGCGGCGGCCGCGCGCCAGTCCCGCCGCTTTCGATAAGCGCCCTGCATCAGGTTCGGCGCCTTGCTCAACCCTTCGGCGAAAAATCCAATCAGGCCTTCCAGATTCATTAGCCCGCGCTGGTCAATTTCGACGCCGTCACGCAGACCCGCGACCGGCTGCGCGGTAAAGGCGATGACCTTGCGCAAATCGTCGTCACCCAAAAGGGCCGGCATAAGATCGGTTGCAAGCGGTTTATCGAGTGCAAACCCCCGCAGTCCGACGACGCCAATCACACGGTCCGGCATTTCGACAATAACAGCGCGGCCATCAAACATCGGGGTCAGCGCATAATCGACAGTAATAATGTCCGGCGACAGGCCTGCATCGGCCAGCGCCATGGCCCAGATTTCAAGCTCTGATTTCTTTACCGCGAGCGCGATCCCGGCCCCGCTGTCATGGCGCGCCGTCGCAACGTGAATCTGCTCAAGACTCTCGGCAAGCTCATCCTCGAGAAGCATGCTTGACGCAGCCCGAAATTGTGCGGCCGATTTCGGCGGGACT
>JAUIEG010000279.1 GCA_030428745.1 Alphaproteobacteria bacterium | reverse complement strand
GCTGACGGCGCCGAAACGCTGCGCGCTTGTTTGCATTTCGAATTCCTTGGTGCGCGTGACATAGGTGTAGGCAAGCTGCACCCGGCGGAACTGCAGGGCGACGCCCGCCTGCACTTCGCCGACCAGCACATTCTTGTCGACGCTGGGATCGCCGTCGCGAAACAGGCTGCCGTCGAGGAAGATGTTGTGGGCGACGGCGGAGCCGTTGAGCCCTGCGAAAAAATACCAGCTGATGCGATCCGCCGGCGTGAATGATCCGATGCCTGTCAGAGCTGGGCGCACGCGCGGCGGACCATAGGGGTTTGCGTATAAATCCTTGCCGATGCGCAAGGTGAAACCGCCGCGCAGGCGCGTGTCCACATTTCCGAGGGAAACGCCGACGCTTGGGGTGATGTCTGCGCCAAAACCGCCATCGCCGAATTCGTGCAGGGCGCGAAATTGCCGGTCATAAGAAAGGACAAATCCCGGTTCATTACCGATCTGGTTGTCCCAGCCATTTACCGGATCGCCGTCGATCACATCGTGCCAGTTGTTCTGAAGCCATTCGCCTTGGGCCGCAGGGCCGACGACACCCGCCTGCAGGGTGATCTGGTGGACGCGATTGCGCTGTTCCACCGCCACTGTGTACTCGCCATAAAGCCAGCCCGCATAAGGGTGCTGATCGGGCAGCGCTTGCGTTGCGCCCGTGTTTTCCGGCGTGAAGATTGAGTGGCCCACGGCGAAACCGCGACGCACGCCAGCGTCGTCATGAGCGCCGAGAAGGTCATAGGCGAGGAAGCTCGATACGCCTTCTGGCCTTTTCAGGGCGGACAGGTAAGAAATCCTGAGGCCGTTGGTGTAATTGCGATCGGTATCGGCGAAATAGTCGTTTTCCCACACAAAAGACCAGGTCGCGCGATCATCTTTAGACAACGGCGCCGGCGCCTCTTCGGCGCGCAAGGGCGCGGCGCTGAAGACGGCGAAGCTGACAAGCAGCGCTGTAAAGCCGGCGGATTTGATCATGACTCGTCCCGGTGGATCGCAGTGATTGGGCGTGGGCGCCCCATAACACCGGATGGCCTATAACAAAAGTTATGGACGCGTTAGTGTCTCGGGGCGGCGCCTGTGTCCCTGTGCTGTCGATAAGACCACCGGCTCGATGAAAAAAGGAACAACCGCCATGGGTTTTTACGCTGAACATGTGGAGCCGCGCCTCGTATCCTGCATCTGCGGGTCGGGACAGATATCAAAAGAGCGCAAGCGCATCGTCCCCAAGGCGGAAGGACGCGTTCTCGAAATCGGCTTCGGGTCGGGCCATAATGTTCCTTATTACGACCAGTCAAAGATCACGCATCTTTATGCGCTTGAACCTTCAGCGGCGTGGCGCAAGCTTGCGGCGCCGCGGGTCAAGGATCTGGCGTTTCCCGTCGAGTGGCTCGATCTTCCGGGTGAGGAAATTCCCCTCGCCGATGAATCTGTGGACACGGTGCTGGTGACATTCGCCCTGTGCACCATTCCCGGCGTGGAGGAGGCGCTGGCGGGCATGCGGCGGGTCCTGAAGCCGGGCGGCAAGCTGGTTTTTATCGAGCACGGCGCCGCGCCGGATAAAGGCGTCGCCCGGTGGCAAAATCGCTTCGACGGGCTGTGGAGCAAGCTCGCCGGCGGATGCCATCTGAACCGCAAGCCGGCGGAGATGGTGTCGGCGGCGGACTTCCGCATTGTGGAGATGGACCAGCGCTACCTGCCCTGGATGCCGAAAATCGCCGCTTTCGTGACCGGAGGCGTGGCCAGCCGGTAACATCTTCGTCACAACCGGCGAGGGTTTCCGCAATTTTAGTTGAATCGCAAGTTTCCCGGGGCATGATTGTCTTAACGATCGGTAAAAGGCGCTTGCGCTCGGCCGATTTTGCACTAGATGAATTGTGCGGGTGCGAAGAACGCCCGATATGAATGGAAAGCCCGGAAGGGCCGTTGAAAGAGAGCGTATCGTGCGTCGAGTTCTGGGGATCGGGGTGTTGTTGGCGGCCGCTGGCGCCGCACACGCGGATTCTGTGCCCGCCGATCCTGTCTTCGCCAAATACGCAGACCCCGCCCATGTGGTCGCCGCCGTGAATACGGAGTTCAAGGCCGCCCCGGGTCAGGCTGTGCGCCTTACCATCTATAACAGCGAGGAAGCCTTCCTCGAGCAGGCCTGGGCGAAATTCGAAGCCTATATCGATGAAGAGGGCGTCGCCGTCTTGCCGCTCGGTGATCTTGAGCCCGGCGAATACGCCTTCGCCGCCTATCTCGATGAAAATGGCGACGGCGTTCTTAATCGCGGCAAAATTCTCGGCCGCCCGAAAGAGCCGGTGGCGTTTTCCAATGGCGTGAAGCCGAAGCTCAGAAAACCGCGTTTTGACGAAACCAAAGTGTCCGTCACCCATGGCAGCGTCGTCGTCATCACCCTCGACGACTAATTTGCAGTTATATTGAACGGGTCGGGCGGCTCCTGCATCGTGACGGTGCGGATATTTGCTCAACACAGACGTTTGGCAATCTGTAATTGGCGATCGAAGCCCATGAAAGAGAAACTATCAGGCGGGTTGGTGCACGATTTACCTGCTGATTTCGTCACCGCTTTGATTGAAACAAAAGAGATTGCAAATCTCTGGGAAAGCCTGACACCCATCGCACGAAATGAATTCATTTGCTGGGTTGAGGATGCAAAACAACAGAAGACTCGCATTAGACGAATCAAGCGCGCAGTCGAAGAGCTTCTAGAAGGTCAAAAGCGCCCTTGTTGTTGGGCGGGATGCATCCATCGCACGGATAAGAAACCCAGCAAATGGCAGCAGAATGTGCTGATAGACAAAAAGAAAAGAAAGTAATCAGCAACGTCGAATTTAGCTAAGTGTGGGAACTGGCGCCTCCTCGCCCCTTCGGGGATTATTCCGGCAGTTTCCTGCAATCCGGGCAATGCGGATCTGGCGGCAGTTTGACAATGCGGAATGCGGCGCCGAGCCCGTCATAGATCATCAATCGCCCGGCGAGGCTCTCGCCGACGCCGAGAAGTTCTTTCAGAACTTCCATGGCGGCGAGCGTTCCCATGACGCCGGTCACGGCGCCGAGAACGCCTTCTTCAGCGCAATTGACCTGTTCATCCCGCGGCGGCTCTTCCGGCACAAGGCAGCGGTAACAGGGCAGAACGCCCGGTTGCTCGAAAGATTTGAAAGTTGCGAGCTGTCCTTCGAACCGGCCCACGGCAGCGGAGACGAGCGGTTTCTTTTCCTTGATGCATGCCCGATTGAGCGCATAGCGCGCAGCGAAATTATCGACGCCCTCGACCACGAGATCGTAAGCGGCGACGATTTCGGCTGCATTGTCATCCGTGATTTGCGGATGCGTCGTCACGGTCACATGAGGGTTGAGGCGCGCGATGGCGTCTTTCGCCGCTTCGGTTTTTTCGCGGCCCACATCCTCGGTGCGGAAAAGGGTCTGGCGCTGCAGGTTTGAAAGAGAAACTGCGTCGCTGTCGGAGACGCCTAGCGTCCCGACGCCTGCTGCTGCGAGATAGGAAAGGATCGGGCTGCCAAGCCCGCCTGCGCCAACCACCAGCACCCGCGCGGCAAGAAGCTTCTGCTGGCCCTGTCCGCCCACTTCGCGGAGCAGGATATGGCGTGCGTAGCGTTCTCGTTCTTCCGGGGTCATATGTTAAGCCTTGTCGTTCAGCGCCCTGCTCAACGCAAATAACATTATGACACCCAGGCCATACGCACGGCAATAACGACCCACTCCCCGCTAACCTTTTTTAGCAAATAGAATGAACCGCCGGCGCATAGTGGGCCGCAATAATGGCTGGCAAAAAGCAACGCATAGGAATCATCTTCGGATATGCCTACTGAGGATAGAGTCCATAATGTTGGGTAAGCAGCATCGTTGCTAAGGGCGACGAAACTCTGTTTCGCAGATAGAAGGTTCCCCGCATGAAATTTTGGACTGCCTTCTTGTTGCGTGAAACAGGGTTTTAGCTTTGCTGGCTTTCGGTTCACTATTGGATGAAAAAATTCAGAAGTATCCATTTCAAAGGGTTCTGTTTTTGTTACTGTGATTTTTTCACCGTCGGGAATAAGAGAAATTTCTTCTGTTTCACCAGTAAAACGGGAGAATGTGTGTGGGCCTTCATCAACGTAATAGGATATGTTTTGAGTTGAAGTTAGGGGGCGAAGGAAAGCTGCGTCCTTTTCCGGAATGAAATTATAAAACGCGCGATAGATGGTGCATTCGGCCAGCGTAGAAGTTCGTGGCAGGCTCTGATGCCAAACAAGTGATATTACCGCTGTTAAAACTAGCAGAGATAGCCACGCCCAAGTTTTTTTAGGGTTAAATTGCATTGCTAAAGCCAGATATGTTCATAGTGCAGTAGACTTTCCATCTGTCGTCCCTTTTGGTCTGAACAAAAGGCTGACGGTGTGGCGAAATCGTCGCACAATTATTTCGAAAACAGATCCGCGCGCACGCGCAACACTTTCGTGGCGATGGATATCTCCATGAGAAACAGCGCAAGCCCCGCGATCATGGCGAACATGGTGGCGATGAAGATCATGGCGACAAGCGCCGGCACGGCGAGGTCGACAAACTCGCCAATGAAAATCGCGGCGACCACAAGACAGATCAACAGCGCCGCG
>JAUIEG010000278.1 GCA_030428745.1 Alphaproteobacteria bacterium | reverse complement strand
CGCCATTTTCAACGGCGACCTGGCCATCGGCGTGGAAATTTCTAAGCGCTCCGGCTTCAACATCGTCGAGACGATTGAAGAAGCGCGCCAGACCATTGAAGAAGAATCAAAGACCTGGCCCGCCACCATCCATTACGAGTTCACCAGCGATCAGTCGGTTTTCGTCAAAGACAGTCTGGAAAACCTGACGTCTTCCGTGATGACGGCGATCCTGCTCGTCATGATCGTGGTCGTCGCCGCCCTCGGCCTCCGGTCGGCGTTGATGGTTGGCATCGCCATCCCCTCGACCTTCCTTATGGGATTCCTCCTGCTCGCAGCTTTTGGCTACACACTGAACATGATGGTGATGTTCGGCCTTCTCCTCGCCGTGGGGATGCTCGTTGACGGCGCCATCGTCATTGTCGAATACGCCGACCGCCGCATGGCTGAAGGCGCGCCGCGACGTGAGGCCTATCTAGAAGCCTCGAAGCGCATGTTCTGGCCGGTGATTACATCAACAGCGACAACACTCGCCGCTTTCGTGCCATTCCTGTTCTGGAATGACATGGTCGGCGAATTTATGAAGTTTCTTCCGCTGACGATGATTTTTGTGCTGACGTCATCGCTCATCGTTGCACTCATATTTCTCCCGGTCATCGGTTCGCTTTTTGGCATTCCCGAATGGATGAAAAAGAAACTCCACCTGAAAGGGAAGACCGAAAGCCCGGAAAAGAAATTCGAAGTCGACGAAATAGACCCGACCAAGCTCGACGGCCCGATCGCGACTTACGCCCGCATTCTCAAAGAACTTGTATCGCGGCCTTTGCTTGTCGCGGCGGCGGCTGTGGGCGTTGTTTTCATCTGCATATCCTCTTTCGTTGCAGCGGCGCCGGAGGTGGAGTTCTTCATTCGCAATGATGACGATCAGGCGAATATCCTCGTGCTGGCGCGAGGAAATCTCTCTTCCGAACAGAAAATCGACATCGTCAAGGATGTCGCCGCCCGCATCGAAGATCATCCTGCGATTGAGCACATCTATATCCAGACCGGCCCCGAACTCGCTCGCGGCCGGGAAGCGCCTGTCGAAACGATTGGCCAGGTTAGTCTGACGCTCGTTGATTACACCAAGCGTGAACATTCCTATATTGTGCTCGACCAATTGCGCGAACGCGTGCGCAATGTGCCGGGCGTTCATGTGGAAGTGCGCCAGCGCACGCAAGGCCCCGATGTGGGAAAGGACGCGCAACTTGAAATCTCTTCACCGGATTTCGAGGCCATGGTCGCCGCCGCAAAAAAAGCACGCGCGTTTATCGACACTACCACCATGGTCATCGACGGTCAGGAAGTGCCGACTTATATGGATCAGGAAGACACCCTGCCCCTGCCGGGCATCGAATGGTCCATAGAAATCGATCGCGCCCTTGCAGGCCGGTATGGCCTTTCCGTGCAGCAGGCGGGCGCCGTTCTCCAGCTCGTCACCGATGGGCTTCTCGTCGATAAATACCGTCCGCAGGACGCCGACGATGAAGTTGACATTCGCGTGCGGTATCCGGAAAAAAATCGCAACATCTTCGCCCTTGATCAGGTGCGCGTGCAGACGCCGCAAGGATCAGTGCCGCTGTCGAACTTCGTCGCGCGCTTGCCGAAACCACAGGTTGACCGGATTATCCGCCGCGACGGCGCCCGCATCATCGAAGTGAAAGCGAATGGCAATACGCGGGTCAGCGGCCATGAAGTCAGCCAGGATCGCGCCATCAACCATCTGAAAGAATGGCTCGAAACGGGCGCGCTCGGTCCTGACGTCACCTGGGTGATGCGCGGCGCAGACGAAGAAACGGCCGCTGCTACGAGTTTCTTCCAGAACGCCATGCTTGCGGCGCTCTTCATGATCGCCATGATCTTGCTGCTCGAATTCAACAGCTTTTATCATGCGGCGCTGACACTCTCCGCAGTGGTGTTGTCCGTCTTCGGCGTGCTCTTATCGATCGCGATCACCGGCCAGTATATTTCCGTCATCATGACCGGCACCGGCATCGTCGCCCTTGCCGGTATTGTTGTGAACAACAACATCGTCTTGATCGACACCTACCAATATCTCCGGCGCAAAGGTCTTTCTGTCGAGGATGCGGTCGTGCGCACCGCGGCGCAGCGCATCCGCCCGGTCCTTCTCACCACCGCAACGACCATTCTCGGCCTTTTGCCGATGGTGTTCGAGATCAACGTGAATTTCGCCGCGGGTACGATTACACACGGATCAACGACCTCCGACTGGTGGGTGCTGCTATCCTCCGCCGTTGTTTACGGTCTCGCCTTCTCAACCGTTTTAACCCTGGTGCTGACCCCGGTGATGCTGGCCGCGCCGACAGTGCTGCGCAATCGCGCGCCCGCCGCCGCGGGCTGGTGCAACCGCCGTTTCAAATGGGTCAAAACAAGGCTCGGTTTAAAGACGCCCGCCCATGCTCCGGCGGCGCCGGTTAAACCTGCGGATCAGGACTATCCTCACGCGGCGGAATAGCCGCGAGGGCTAGTTCGCCGCTTCTTCCGTTTCTTCCGCTTCTGGCACCTCGAAAATCTGACCCGGATAGATGAGGTCGGGGTTGCGGATCTGTGCGGCGTTCGCCGCATAGATGATGGTGTATTGCGCGCCTTCGCCATAAGCGCGGCGGGCGATGCGCCAAAGGCTGTTGCCGGGCTGCACGATCACCTTGCCGTCACGCAGCTGAATGTCGTCCATACTGGCCCGCTCAAAAGGCAACTCAATCGCATATTCCGGCCGACCGGTTTCGTCGAGCTGGATCACGAGCAAATTATAAACGCCAGGCGCAATCTGCGCTTCCGGCGCAACGGTCCAGCGACCTTCTTCGTTGGCGGGCACGCGGCCAATCAGCTGGCGATTGATATAGAGCTCAACAATACGTCCCGGCGTCGCCCGGCCGGAGAAAATCACAGCGCCGGCGTCGTCATAGTCGATCACATCAAGCGACAATGGCCCCAAGCCTTCCGGACGTTCACTTGGGTCCTGCAGGACTTCCGTGGCGCCGCCCGGCGTCGTGCGCAAAACAAGCGGCAGGTCGCCTTCACGCTCAGGCACATAGATGACGATTGTATCTTCCGACCGAATGACAGTGCCGTCTTCAGTGCGCATGGAAAGGCTCAGCTCCACCGGACCAGCGTCAAGCGGCGTATCCGTTGCAATCACCCAGGAGCCGTCCGCCTCCGCCGGCGCTTTTGCAAGCTCTGCTTCATTGGCGTAGATTGTGACTTCCGAACCGGGTTTGGCGCGCCCGGCAATGACGGCGTATCCAGTGCGATCCACGCGCACAATGTCAAAGCTCGGCAGCGCAGGCTCCGCAGGTGTTTCTCCGAGGGGCTCGTCCGCGTCAGGCGTTTTCGTTTCAACGATTTCGTCTGTGGGACTCTCGATAATTTTAAATCGCTCGGCCGCTTTCCAGCCAATAAAACCCACAACGATCAGTAACAGAATTATGATGATGACACGCATGGATGGCCGCTCCTTAACGCTTTCTTCCCGGCTGAAATGGTACTTTACCCATAGGTAAATCGGCGTACAATGCCACCCCAAACCAAGAAACGTGTAAGCTCATGAAATCATTATGTGTTTATTGCGGGTCACGCCCCGGTACGGACCCCGCCTTCAAAGAAGCCGCCATCGCCGTCGGAAAAGAAGCCGCAAAACGCGACTGCCGTATTGTCTATGGCGGCGGCAAGCTCGGCCTGATGGGCGCAACCGCTGGCGCGGCGCGCGATGCGGGCGGCCCGGTCTTCGGCGTTATTCCCGATTTTCTTGTCGAGCTTGAAGGCGTTCTCGAAGGCGTCGACCACAAAATCGTCACCAACATGCATGAACGCAAGATGATGATGTACGAAGAATCGGACGCGTTCCTCACGCTGCCCGGCGGCATCGGCACACTGGAAGAGCTTATCGAAGTTCTGTCCTGGGCGCGGCTTGGGCTTCACCGCAAGCCGCTCATTGTTTTGAACATCAACGGCTTCTGGTCGCCCCTGAAAGAACTTCTCGATCACTTTGTCGAAAAAGGCCTCGCCGACTCAGAGCTCGTGAATGATCTGAAATTCGTCGATACTGTTGACGAAGTTTTCAAAGCCGCCGAACGCAGCATTCTTCGCGAGCGGGCGTAACCTCTAGGCGCGTTTTCCCGACAGACGGGCGCGTGCTTTTTCCGAACCGATCAAGGGAAAGAGCGCCGCCATTTCCGGTCCGCGCTGACGACCGGTCAGCGCCAGGCGCAGCGGCATGAAAAGAGACTTGCCCTTGGCGCCGGTTTTTTCTTTTACGGCGTTGGTGAAAGCGCTCCAGCTTTCCGCGTCAAGATTGTCAGGCACAAGCGCCGCCGCTTCGCTGGCGAAGTCAGCATTTTCAATCACCGGATCCACTTCGCCCTCAACGACATCCACCCATTCGGCGGCGTCCTTAAGACGCGTGATGTTTCCCTTTACCGCGTCCCACAACGTCTCGCTGACGCCCAGCGGCTGAAGACGCGCCGCGACTTTTTCATAAGACGTTTCATGGAGAAGTTTAGCGTTCAGCGCTTCGAGCTCCGCCATATCGAAACGCGCAGGCGCGCGGCCAACGCGGTCGAAATCGAAACTTTCGGCGAGCGCCATCAAGTCCGGTTGCGGCAGCACCGGATCAGCGGTGCCAAGC
>JAUIEG010000277.1 GCA_030428745.1 Alphaproteobacteria bacterium | reverse complement strand
CTTCCGCGATTTCCCCGAATGGTTCCGCAAGTTCCGCGAGGAACACCCGGTAAAGAAAGTCGCCATGTATTGCACCGGCGGCATCCGCTGTGAAAAATCCGTGGCGTTCCTGCGCTCCGAAGGCGTGGAAGACGTTGTGCATCTGAAAGGCGGCATCCTGAAATATCTCGAAACCGTGCCCGAAGAAGAAAGCCTGTGGCGCGGCGAATGTTTCGTCTTCGACAGCCGCGTTTCCGTTGGTCATGACCTTGCGCCCGGCTCCTACGACCAGTGCTTCGCCTGCCGCCGGCCGATTACGGATGAAGACAAGGCGTCGCCGCATTATGCCGCTGGCGTCTCCTGCCCTCATTGCGCCGATGAATATTCGGAGGAACGCCGCCGGGCCTTCGCCGAACGCCAGAAGCAAATCCAATTGGCCAAAGCCCGTGGCGAACACCATATCGGCGTTCGTCAGAGTCCCGCCCCCGCTCATTCCCGAGAAAGCGGGAATCCAGACAAAAAAAGCAGTGCTTGCGGCATGGATCCCCGCCTTCGCGGGGATGAACGGAGTTAGATGGGAGAGCTTCCCATCCTCTATTCTTTCCGGCGCTGCCCCTACGCCATGCGGGCGCGGATGGCGATTGCAGCGAGCGGCGTGAAGGTGCGCCTGCGGGAAATCCTGTTGCGCGACAAGCCGGAGGAAATGCTCACGGCATCTGCGAAAGGCACCGTCCCGGTGCTAGTCAATGGCGAGACAGTCATCGACGAAAGTCTCGACGTGATGAACTGGGCGCTGGCGCAGAACGACCCTGAAGACTGGCTCTCACGCAAGGACGACGCGCTCATCGCGGAAAATGACGGACCGTTCAAACACCATCTCGACCGCTATAAATATTCAACCCGCTATGAAGACGCCGACGCGGAGGAACACCGCGCCGCCGGGTTTGAATTTTTGCAGAAACTCGAAGCGCGTTTGGCGGATAACGAACATCTGCATGGAGAAAAGCGCGGCTTTACGGACATCGCCATCTTTCCCTTCGTCCGCCAGTTCCGCATCGCCGACAAGGAATGGTTCGACGCCGCGCCCATCCCCAATGTCCAGCGCTGGCTGAAAACGCTGATGGACTCGGCGCTGTTCAAATCCGTGATGGAGAAATACCCGTTGTGGACGGAGACAGGGGAGGAATTCACATTTCCAGCTTAACTAGGCAACACCATTGTAATTTTTCATAATAGCTTCGTAAAACTGAGTGTGTATGGGCGCAAATTCGACATTCTTATATTTGTCCGCAAACTCCGCCTTGTCCAAAATCAATTGCTCAAGAAACATCTCAAAAACCAGGCCTGCGGGGCCAAAAATGCTGTCGTTACTTTTAAGATATCGCAGCAAACCACTTGGCCCTTCAATTTTTTCAAATGCCTCGGTCAAGGTGATAAACTCGCTAAACTCTTCCCTAGCCGCTTTAACTAAAGGAGCTATTTCGCCAAACATTTGCTCCTTTCTTCCTCGCATGCCCTGCAGATGCATATACGCTGGAGGCTTCCACCGTTCTTTAGGTCTCCCGCTCGAAAAGTATGATTTGTTTTCAAGCTCCAATAATTGCTTTGCTAATTCTTTATGACAAAAGGCGATGGCTGGAGAAAAATATGCAACGCCAACTCCAAATTGAGACTCAAATAACAACCCTGTTACGAATACGAATTGAAAACCGTGCGTGTTTTGATAAGTATAATAATCACGTCGCTTGCTAAAAATCTCGGTACCTTCGCATAATTCATTCAAGGCGCTCCTGACCGCCTCACGAGCAGGCTCGGCCACAATCTCAAACTTCTTCATAGAAGCTCCCACCTTTAGAACCTGCTAGCTTCGAGTTCGTTTGGCTCTAGTCTTTCAACCGCACTCTAACCGACTTCGCATGCGCAGGCAGGCCCTCCGCGTCAGCGAGGCGCGCGGCAGAAGGGCCGAGTTTCGCGACCGCCGCTTCATCGCAGCCGATGATCGAGCTGCGCTTCATGAAATCGAGCACGGACAGCCCTGACGCATAACGCGCCGCGCGCGCGGTGGGGAGGACGTGGTCAGGCCCCGCCACATAATCGCCGATGGCCTCCGGCGCGTGACGGCCGAGGAAGATCGCGCCCGCGTGACGGACTTTATTCAACAGCGCTTCCGGATTATCGACGGCGAGCTCAAGGTGTTCCGGCGCGATAGCGTCCACCAGCGCCGGGGCTTCGTCCAGCGACGACACAATGACGATCGCGGAATTGTCGTTCCACGCGGCTTCGGCGATTTCCCGGCGCGGATTTTCGGCGAGCTGCTCCTTCACGGCTTCCTCAACCTTGTCGGCGAAACCGGCGTCATCGGTGATAAGCACACTCTGGGATGACGGGTCGTGTTCCGCTTGAGACAACAGGTCAGCAGCAATCCAGTTTGGATCGCTTTTTCCGTCGGATACCACAAGGATTTCAGACGGTCCCGCCACGCTGTCGATGCCGACAGTCCCAAAGACTTGCCGCTTCGCTTCCGCAACATAGGCGTTGCCGGGCCCGACAATGACATCCACGGGGCTGATAGGCCCGGCGCCGTAAGCCAGCGCCGCCACCGCCTGCGCCCCGCCGATGCGATAGACCTCGTCAATGCCTGCGCGCTTTGCGGCGGCCAGCACCAGGGGATTCATTTCCCCTTTCGGCGCCGGGGTGACCATGGCGAGGCGCTTGACGCCCGCCACCTTCGCCGGGATCGCGTTCATCAACACGGATGACGGATAGGCGGCGCGGCCGCCCGGCGCATAAAGCCCCGCAGCGTCAACACATGTCCAGCGCCAGCCCAGCGTCACACCCTGATCGTCCGTATAACGAACGTCAGACGGTATCTGTTTTTCATGATAGGCGCGGATGCGCGCTGCGGCGAAATCGAGCGCCTTCAGGTCATCCTTGTCACAGGCCGCTTCCGCCGCCTCGATTTCTTTAGGCGTGATCCACAAATTCGCATCGTTCAACGCAAAGCCGTCAAACTTCTGCGTGTAGGATTTGAGGGCGCCCATGCCGTCCGCGCGCACCGCCGCAATCACCTCGCGCACAACGGCGCTCACATCGGCGCCGCCGTCACGATCCTTTTTCACGAACGCATCGAACGCAGCGGCGAAATCGTCACCCGAATTATTAAGCCGTAAAACCATATCCATCTTTCGTCATCCCGTGCGCACCGCTGCGCGAAGCGATGCGGCGCGCACGGGATCTGCTCTTGTCACTGATAGCGATCCCGGCTCAGCGCAGCAACATTTCATGTTGCAGCGCATCCGGGATGACGCTTTGCGTCAGTCTTTATGCTCAGGCTTTGCGCGCGTCCGCCACGGCTCGGACATGTCCGAGACATAGGCGTTGACGCTCTCGACTTCGAGGCGCACGGCCCCGCCGCCTGCGAAATCGAGGACGATTGTCCCCGCCCCGTCCTCACCGGCTTCGAAGCGAATGGCCAAAAGCTCCACGACCGCATCTTTGGCGTTCATGCGCAGATGCTGGAACTGGGCTGACTTCACATCGTCGAAATGAACGCCCGTACGCACCCGGGCGAAGGGCCCGCGCTTGCGGTCGGCGGCGCATTCCCAGCAGAACCGATTGGCGACAATGGCGAAGCGGCGCTCCGACGGGAGAAAAGCGAAGTCACCAAGCTTGGCCACCGCGTCCTGCAGGACCGCCGACATGACGCCGAGATCCTCCGCATCGCCCGCCATGAGCCGCAGGGGTTTGTAGTCCTTCAGCGAAGCCAAAGCCGCCTCTCCTATTCTTTCACCCGCTCGATGAGCGCGCCGCATGCCTGCAGCTTTTCTTCCAGACGTTCAAAGCCCCGGTCAAGGTGATAGACGCGATTGACCATGGTCTGACCTTCCGCGGCCAGCCCGGCGATCACCAGCGACATGGAGGCGCGAAGGTCCGTCGCCATGACCGGCGCGCCTTTCAGGCGCTCAACGCCCCGCACCGTCGCCGTCTGTCCGTCCACGGATATTTTCGCGCCCATACGGCCAAGCTCAGGCGCATGCATGAAGCGGTTTTCGAAGATCGTCTCCTTAATGGTCGAAACGCCGTCCGCTGTCGTCATCAGCGCCATGAACTGCGCCTGAAGATCGGTGGGAAAGCCGGGGAACGGCTGGGTGATGATATCGACGGCCTTGCAGCGCGCGCCATTGCGGCGAACGCAAATGCCGGTTTCCACTTCCTCCAGCTCAACGCCCGCCTCTTCGAGCGCAGCCCAGGCGGCACCCAGCAAATCCGCGCGCGCGCCGGTCAGGGTCAGCTCGCCGCCAGTGGCGGCCACCGCCATCACATAAGCGCCGGTTTCGATCCGGTCGGGCAGAACGCTGTGTTCGGCGGCGTGCAGGCGGTCGACACCCTCGACCGTGATCTTCGACGTCCCGGCGCCCGAGACCTTCGCGCCCATGGCGTTGAGGCAGTCGGCGAGATCGGCGATCTCCGGCTCGCGCGCCGCATTCTCGATCACGGTTTCGCCTTTGGCCAGCACGGCGGCGAGCATCGTGTGCTCCGTGGCGCCGACAGAAACGAAGGGAAAGGTCACATGGGCGCCGTGCAGTCCTTTCGGCGCCTCGGCGAGCACATAGCCCTCATCAAGGTCGATCTTCGCGCCCATGGCGGTAAGGGCTTTGAGATGCAGGTCCACCGGCCGGGCGCCGATGGCGCAGCCGCCGGGCAGCGAGACTTTCGCC
>JAUIEG010000276.1 GCA_030428745.1 Alphaproteobacteria bacterium | reverse complement strand
CTCGTTATTCGCAAATCGGGAACCGAACCCCTGATCCGCGTCATGGGCGAAGGTGAAAATGACACCCTCGTCAAAGTCGTGGTGGACGATATTTGCGCTGCGGTTGAATCCGCCGTCTGATTTTACAAAGCAGAAAAAGAAGAAACGGCCGGTGCGGGGGACGGCTCCGGCCGTTTCTCCAGGCGCGCAATGGCCGCGTTAGGCGGCTTTTGTGCGCACCACCGGGAAGTCGATGTCTGTCTCGGCGACATGGTTGATGTAGTTTGTGAGGATGTTGGCGACGGTGACGCCCACCGTTTCAACGATCTCGCCTTCGGAGAGGCCGGCGTCGCGCGCGGCGGCGAGGTCGTCATTTGAGACGAGACCACGCTTTTCAACAACTGCGGCGGCGAAACGCAGGATCGCGTTCAATTTCGGATCGGCGGATTTCCCGTTGAGACGGGCGGCGATTTCCGCTTCCTCGACATTGAGATTACGCGAGATCGCCGAGTGCGCCGACGCGCAATAATCACATGCATTTTCGCCAGCAACGGTAAGCGCGAGGGCTTCGCGGGTTTTCTGGTCGAACGATCCTTTACCGAGCGCATCGTTGAAGCCAAGTGCGGCGGCGAGCACGGCGGGGGCGTTGCCCATGACGCGATAGAGGTTTGGCACCATGCCGACCTTGGATTTGATGGCGCTGAAGAGTGCGGATGCTTCAGCGGAGGCTTCCGTATCGGAAAGTTGTGTAAGACGGCTCATCTGGTTTCTCCTTTTTTCCGCCTATGTGGCGGCGTTGTTGTTATTGGCGTTTCGCGCCTTCGCCTTGTGTCCCGGCGCAAAGCTTCATATGTAATTGCGGACTGAATGGTCAATAATTGATTTCGGACCGATTGGTAACAAAGGCGTGAGAGGCTGACATGGCGCGATTGCGGGAATTTGAAATCGACGAGGCGCTGGACGGCGTGATGGGCGTTTTCTGGCGGCTTGGGTTCGACGGCGCTTCCATGCAGGACATTGAGGCGGCGACCGGCCTCAACAAACAAAGCCTTTATCGCGTGTTCCCCGATAAGAGGGCCATGTATCTCGCAGCGTTGCGCCGGTATGAGGAACAGGAAATGGCGAAAGCGGCGGAGATCCTCGCCCTGGACGGGACGGCGCAGGAGCGCTTTCGCCGGCTGTTTGAGGGGCTCATCGCGCTGGCGGCGAAGGGAGACCGGAAGGGCTGCTTTTTATGCAATGCGGCGGGCGAGCACGGGCCGGAGGATAAGCCTGCGGCTGACTTTGTCGCCGCGGCCATGCGCCGAATGGAGAAAACCTTCCGCGAAGCGTTGGAAGCATCCGCGCCTTATGCGCGCGATAAAATCCGCCGCGATGAAAAGGCCGCCTCACTGATGGCGTCCTATTTCGGAATCAGGGTGATGACAAAAGCCAATGCGCCCCTGCGCGCCGTCAAGGCCGCGGCGTCGGACGCCGTGGAGCAAATTTGATCTGCAGACAAAGAAAAACCCGCCGGCAAGATACGCATGCCGGCGGGTTCAGTTACGCCACTCAGGAACAATTTAGGTGACGATACGCACTTCCGCGCGGCGCGAACATTCGCGGCGGGCGATTTTGCGCAGGCGCTTGTTCGGCACATAACGCGCCTGTGGGCCGCGGGCGTCCACCGTGCACAAAAGGCGCGGGCCGCGGCGCGTGCGCACGACTTCTTCCGTCAGGACGATGCGCGCGCGATAGCGTGTGTCGAACACTTCACGGTTGACGATGCGGCCCTCGCGGCCGCGATACCCGTTGCGGCGGCCATAGTCATGGCGGTCGCGATAGCGGTCACGGCGGTCATATCGGTCATTGTCGCCAAAGGTGATGGAAAAGCTGACGCCGGAATTGCGGTAGGCGCCGGCGCGGGAATATTTATCCGCGGAATAGTAATTGTAGTAATCCGCGGCGTGGCTGCGGTGGTCATGATCGTGGCTGCAATAGGCGGGTTTCGCCCACGCAGCGCCGGCGCCAAGGGCCGCGATGGCCAGCGCGCCTGCGATCAAGGGTTTCATAAACTGCTTCATCTCGCTCTCCGTGCTTGCCCCAGCTGGATGTCGATGAGCCATAAATGCAGGGCGAATGGGGCGAGAATGGCGCGATTTCCCGTCAAAAACCGGCCACATTCTCCCCAGCCCCACACATATGTGTGAAATGTCGCGTGAGGCGGCGCGCAGCCAAAGATATGGGATGGCGCCGCCGCGATTGCGCAAAGCCGGCAAATCATCTTAACGATTCGCCCCATGGCGTTCACCCATGACAAACCTGAGGCCAAGGACGGCGCGCCGCCCTTGGACCATTGCGGCCTCGCCGCAGCGATCGATCTCGTTGGCGACCGCTGGACGCTGCTCATCATCCGCTCGGCGCTTTATGGCGTGACGCGTTTTGACGAGTTGCAAACGGGCCTCGGCATGCCGCGCACGGTTCTGTCGAACCGGCTGAAAAAGCTGGTTGAGGGCGGCGTGTTGCGCCGGCGCGCCTACAAGGAAGCGGGCCAGCGCACCCGTCATCAATATGTGCTCACCTCAAAAGGCGTCGATCTGGCGCTGCCGCTCATGGCGCTCATGCAATGGGGGCAGAAGCACATCCTCGCCGAAGCGCAGGCCGCAGCGATCGTCAGCCGCCGCACCGGTCAGCCATTGCATCTCGGCCTTGTGGACACGGCAGGGTCGACCGCGTCGCTTTCGGACGCGCAGTTTAAAAAAGCATCCTGAACGAAGCCGTTCTTAAACTGCCTCCATCACGAGTTGCGGCGCGCCGTTTGAGGTTTTCTCCGCTGTGACGCCTTCCGCGTTGATCGTAACCGAAACGCGGCTGCGATAGGCGGAAAAGCTGTCGAATGTCACAACGTCCACCGGTTCGTCGAACTGAAGAACGATGCGCAGATGATCCGGCGGCATGGACCGGACGGCGATAATCTCGCCGCTGAAATCCTGGCCGAGATAACGGCCTTTGACGCGCGAACCGAGCTGGAATCGCTTGATCGGCGGACGATTGCCGATGGCGGCGTGAAGCGTGTTCCAGTCGCGATAGCCGTGTTGTTTGGCGACAAGCTCAAGGCTCTCGCTATGCGTGATGAAATCGCCGTCTTCATCGAGACCGGCGCGCAGGCGTTTCGCCTGTTGTTTGAGCGCGTCAAGGGAGGGAATAGCAGGATTAGTCATGGCAGACCTCGTCTTTCGCCATGCGGAAATGTCAGATGGGGGCTCGCATTGCCATCAGTCCGCGTGGCTCGAAAGCGTGGCTGACCAGTGTTTCGTCGAAGGACTTCACCAAAGCTTATCGCTCGCGAGCGGCGGGGGCCTTCACCCGGGCGTGGCCATAAACCCGGAGAGCGGAGCCTGTCAATCCGCTTTCCCGCGTGTTTGGCGTCCGCCGGAAGCGATCATGGCGGCGATCAGCATCAAAAAGACGCCAAACCCGAAAACCAACCAGGCGGCGGCGGGCTCCGCGCCGATCTGAAAGGCAAGGTCTGGAAATAGCAGAAGCCCGAGCGCGGCAAGGCAGCACACAAGCCCGGTCCAGATAAGGCTGTTGGTCATGAAATCCCCGTCTCTCTCCGAAAGCGCCCCAGCCCGAAGATGAAAGAGCGGATATTGCGCAATTCGGGCGCATATTTGAAAACCTTGGGGCGTTCGTGTGTTACTTAAGGCGGAAGGAAGGACGCATATGAAAGGCCGTGTGCTCATCATTGCAGGCTCCGACCCGTCGGGCGGCGCCGGGATACAAGCTGACATCAAGACGGTGACGGCGCTTGGCGGTTATGCGGCGACGGCGATAACTGCGCTCACCGTGCAGAACACCAAGGGCGTTTCCGCCGTTCACGCAGTCGCGCCCGAAATCATTTCTGCACAGATCGAGGCGGTGATGAGCGACATCGGCGCTGACGCCATCAAGATCGGCATGATCGGGGATGTGGCGACGGCGGCGGTGATTGAGGCCGCATTGAAAAAATACAATGACATTCCCGTGGTGCTCGACCCCGTTCTTGTCGCGACCAGCGGCGACGCGCTGGCGAAAGACGGCGTTGCTGCGTTCATTCGGGACCGCCTCGCGCCCCTTGCCGCGATCATCACCCCGAATATGGATGAAGCGGCGGCGCTGACAGGAACGGACATCACTGATCGCGACAGCGTTATTGAAGCGGGCGAGGCGCTTGTTGCGCTCGGCGCCAGGGCGGCGCTCGTCAAAGGCGGTCACATGCGCGGCGAGACGGTGGAGGACGCGCTCGTCTCCGCCGAGGGCGCGCGCATCTATTCCAATCCTCGCATTGAAACCACATCCACACACGGCACAGGCTGCACGCTGGCGTCGGCGATCGCCACAGGTCTCGCGCAAGGCCTGGCGCTGCAAACGGCGGTGAAGCGGGCTGTCGATTATGTGCACAAGGCGATTGCGACCGCGCCCGGTTTCGGCGGCGGCGCCGGGCCGCTCAACCATGCGCATCCTTTTGAAAAGTGATCTCGCCAGCAAGTCTATTCAACGCTGAAGATATTTTCGGTTGAAAGCCTTGCTCCGTGTGCCGATACAAGCGGAAATACAAAGGAGGGGGTTCCATGCCCGCTTACGAATTTGTGACGCTCGATGTCTTCACGGACAAGAAATTCACCGGCAACCAGCTTGCGGTGCTGATGGATGCGCGCGGGCTTTCAACGGATGAAATGCTGACGGTTACCCGTGAGTTCAATCTGTC
>JAUIEG010000275.1 GCA_030428745.1 Alphaproteobacteria bacterium | reverse complement strand
GCGCTGACGGAAAAAGCGAACGAACTCTGGGGCGGCGTTGACGGTGTTTTCGCCAATGCGGGCATGTCGGGTCCGGCCGCGCCGATGCCGGATTATTCGCTCGCCGCCTATGACGAAGTGATGAACGTCAATCTCAAATCCATGTTCGTCCTTATTCAACAGGTGCTGCCCGGCATGATTGAACAGGGCGGCGGATCAATTGTCTGCACCGGGTCGCTCGCCTCGATGCTGGGCGCGCCGCTGACGCCCGCTTATGTCATCTCGAAACACGCTGTCTTAGGGCTTGTGCGTGGGACGGCGTCGGAAGTCGCCAAACACAATATTCGCGTGAACTGTCTGATCCCGGGTCTCATCAATACGCCTTTGCTGGAACCGTTGGCGGACCATATCGCCGGCGGCGACATGGATGCGACGCTCAAAATTCTGAATGGCATGGTGCCGCAGGGACGGGTCGGAACGCCGGAGGAGGCGGGCTGGCTTGCCGCATTCCTGTTGTCGGACGCCGGGCAATATATCAATGCGCAGTCCATCGCCGCGGACGGCGGCATGCTCGGGATCATGCGAAGCTGAGGCGCCGATGACGCTCAAACTCTATCACGCTGAACCGGTGGCGAACTCGCTGAAGTCGCTGATCCCGTTGCACCAGCGCGGCATTCCGTTTGAAAGCATTTATATGGACCTCCACAAATTTGAACAGCATTCAGACTGGTTCGTCGCCATCAATCCGGAAGGCCAGGTGCCGGTTCTGGACCATGACGGGACGATCATCACGCATACGACGGTGATCAACGAATATCTGGAAGACGCCTTTCCCGATTATCCCTCGTTGCGACCGGCCGACCCGGTCGGCAAGGCGCGGATGCGATACTGGAATAAGTTCGTTGACGAGCATGTGATGAACTACGTCTCCATGCATGGCTGGCACAGGCTCATCACCGTGATCTCCCGCAATATCGAAAGCGGCGACTTTGAAAAATTGATGGAGCGCATTCCGCTGCCCGATCAGCGCAAGAAATGGATGAATGCGCGGTCAGGCTTTACTGAAGAACAACTCGCTCATGCGACCGAGAAAGTCGAATACGCCGTCGACAAGGTTGAGAAGCATTTAAGCGAGAACGAATGGTTCGCCGGCGATATGTTCTCGCTCGCCGACATTAATTTCTATTCCCATTGCGGTGTCATGGTGGAGCGCATGTTCCCGGATATGGATGTCGCCAATCGCGCGCCTAATTTGGTCGCATGGCGCGACCGCGTGAGGGCGCAGCCGGGCGTCGCCAAGGCGCTCGCGGGGCCGGACAAGACAGATCCGCGCCTGCGGACCTTCACAGGTGAGGCGCGCTAGCGCCCCAATAAGGCGAAAAACACCTCAAATCAGATGAAAAAGGCCGGTTTTTTGAGGTTTGGTGAAGAGTTATCCACCACCCCTCAGCCGGCCTTATGCTTCTCGCTGATGAAGCAACAAGGAGTTTATTCTTCCCAGCGCGGTTCTTCGCCCATAGCGACCTTGGACGAGTTGCCGAGCAGGAAGTCGCCGAGCACGTCGATCGAGTCCGGATATTCCTCGATCACCATGGCGCGCAATTCTTCGCTGTTCTTGGCTTTGCGTGTTGCGTCGAGCCAGAAGTCGATAAAGCCGCTCGTATAGGCGAGGCTTGAGGCGTCATTAGGCATGCCGGGCTTTGCATGGCCGGGCACGACAATCTCCGGCTCCAGGGCGGCGAGATCGTCAACGGCCTCGCCCCATTCGCGCGTCTCTTTGCGGCCGTGTTCGCCGAGCCAGAGATACATCTCGTTGAAAAGAAGATCGCCCGCAAAAAGGGCGTCGATAGAAGGAGCGTAAAGCGCCGTCGCATGAACATGATCGCCCTGCATGGGCCCCAGAACTTTCAATTCACGCCCCTCGAGCATGATGACATCACCGTCGAGCGCCGCCGGCGCCGTCGGCGTTTTGGGGCCGTTCGCGCCAAGCACGGGGCTCCAGCGTTTCACCTTGAACGGAAGCGAGCGCCAGATGTCTTCGACGACTGTCGGATGCGCGACGACTTTTGCATCAGGGAAAGCGTCGGTCAGCACTTCCATGGCGAAGAAATGATCGGGGTGATCGTGGGTGACGAAGATCGTTTCGAGCTCCTTGCCGCTGTCGAGCACCATGGCGGCGACGCGATGGGCGTCGGCCATGGTGAAGGGCGGGTCGACAAGCACGGCTTTTTCTTCGCCCTTGATCAGAACCGCATTGGAGTAGAGCGATCCTGCACTGGTCTGGAGGACTTCGACCTCAAGCGGCGGTTGGTCTGTATCGGTTCCCTGCGCGACAGCGGGAAAGATGGAGAGTGCAATCGCGCCAAGCGTAAAGATGAGTTTTTTCATTTTATTTCCCTCCCTCGCGGCGAGTATTCGCCGCCGGACTATTTTCTAGATCGCGGTCTGGCCGCCGTCGACGATAATGACGGCGCCGTTGGTGAAACTTGCTTCGTCGGAGCAAAGGTGCAGAACCGTGCCGGCCATTTCTTCCGGCTTTGCCGGGCGGCCGATGGGCGAGGTCGGCAAAAACGCCTCGAGAAAACCTTCGCGCTGGAACCAGGGCTCTGTCATGGGGGAGCGAACGAAGCCCGGACAGATGGCGTTAATGCGCACGCCCAGTTTCACATATTCAATCGCGGCGGTTTTGGTGAGCCCGAGAACGCCGTGCTTCGATGCGATATAAGGCGCCATGCCCGGGTTCGCGATAACGCCGCCGACGGACGAGGTATTGACGATGGCGCCTTTGCCTTGTTTCACCATGACGGGAAGCTGCGCCTTCATGCACAGAAAAACGCCCTTGAGATTGATTGCAATCGTGCGATCGAAGGCGTCTTCATCGAAATCGGCGAACATTTTTTCCGGTGGAAAGACGCCGGCATTGTTGAACGCGGCGTCAAGGCCGCCATGGGCTTTTACAGCCGCCGCGACCAGGGCTTCGACATCGTCGCGTTTCGAAACGTCACAATGAAGGAACGCCGCGGTTCCGCCTTCACCCTTGATCTCAGCGACGGTGTCTTCGGCGGCGTCATTGTAATCGCCGATCATCACTTTTGCGCCTTCCCGGGCGAAGGCGATCGCCGTCGCGCGGCCGATGCCGCTGGCGGCGCCGGTGACAAGAACGGATTTGTCTTCATACCGCATGAATCAGCCTTTCGGGTTGATCAGCACTTTGCACTGATGAGTGCGTTTTTTAAGCGATTCAAAAACCTCCGGCACAGCGTCGAGGCTGATCGTGTCGGTGATCAGCGCGCGCGGTTCCGCTGCGCCGGCGTCAAGAGCGTCGAGCGCGGCCTCATATTCCTGGCGCTTGAAGAAGGCCGAGGTCTGGAGCCGCACCTCTTTCGACAACGCCACGAAGGGAACGAAACTTTCCGGCCGCGTGCAAAGGCCGAGGATCAGCACGGTGCCCTTGATGCGCACCTGGTCGACAGCCTGCGGAATGAGACCGGGGACGCCGACGCATTCATAAACGATGTCTGCTTTTCCGCCGAGCGCGCGTTCGGCGGCGCCCACGGGGTCTTCAAGGTCGACGATAAAATCTGTCGCGCCCATCTCGCGCGCGCGGGTTTCCTGATAGCGATTGATGTCCTGCACCACGACCTTTGCAGCGCCAAAGCGGCGCGCCCAGAAGGCGACGCCGAGACCGATAGGCCCCGCGCCGAGGATCAGGACTTTGTCGCCGGGCTTTTGTTCGCCGGTCATGACGCCATGCAGCGCGACGGCGAGCGGTTCGATGATGGCGCCGTCCGCCATGCTCGCCGATTTCGGCAAAGCGACGCACTGGTTTTCATTGGTGACCGCGAACTCGCCATAGCCGCCGCCCTGAAGGAGCATTTTCTCGCACCAGGCGGGCTCGCCCGCGAGACAAGTCGGGCATTTGCCGCAGCTCGCGATGGGGACGACAGAGACGAGATCGCCTTTTTTCAGGCGTTCGACGCCCTTGCCGAGATCGATCACTTCACCGGCGAATTCATGACCGAGGACAGCGCCTTTATCAACGCCGAACGCCGGATCTTCGGTCATATGCAGGTCGGAGCCGCAAATGCCGCAGCGCGCCACAGACAAGACGACTTCACCGGCGCCGGGCGCCGGATCGGCGAGGGTTTCGACGGCGAGCTTTTCGTGAAGCCCCTGATGAACGACGGCGCGCATTTATTGTTTGAAACCTCCAAGCGCCATGCCGCCGTCGATCAGCATCTGGGAGCCGGTGACGTAGTTCGACGCATCAGACGCAAGGTAATGCGCCAGCGGTTTCATCTGATAGGTCTCCGCGATGCGCCCCAGCGGCACCACATGGTCCCAGGCTTCGCGCACAACCGGGTCCTGCAGCCAGCCGCCGCCGATATTGGTGACGAACGGGCCGGGCGCGATGGCGTTCACGCGGATCTTGTATTCGGCGAGCTCCATGGCGAGGTAATGGACCATGTGCGTCACGCCCGCCTTCGCCGGGTGATAAGGCATGCCGACAATCGGTTCGACGACAAGCCCTGCGTTCGAAGACGTCGCAATGATGGAGCCCGGCTTGCCGCCGGCTTTCATCACCCGCGCCGCCTCGCGCATGGTGTTGTAAATGCCGGTGAGATTGATGGCGATGCAACGGTCCCAGGCTTGCGGGTCGTAGGCGTCGACCTGTCCTTTCGGGTTGCGTCCGCCCTCCGGCGCCGCGAAACCGTCGCCTGGATCAATCC
>JAUIEG010000274.1 GCA_030428745.1 Alphaproteobacteria bacterium | reverse complement strand
CAGGCAGAACGCCGATTGCGAGATTTTTGAAATGCACGACGCCATATTCGCCGGGCGTGCCGTCCGGGTGAATGACCCGGTGATCGGTGATTTCAATCCACGGATTGGCGAAAACATCGCGCGAGGCTGTCACGCGCCACGGGCCGACTCTTTTATCTTCTTTCTTTGAACTCATTCCGCAGCAATGGAGCGAACGGGAATGCTCAGTGCACAGATATCCACATGATCGGGGCGGAAATAAAAGAATTCTTCCGGCCGGTTGCGGCGCGATTCCACATATTCCGCAAAAGTCTGCTTATCGGAACGCAGGATTTCCAGCATCGGCCTTTCGCCTTCCGGCAAATCGGCGGCGACACGCACAGAAATGATTTCTTCGCCCATATCGTCATCCTCGCTTTCCGGCGGCGCGACGCGGCGAAGCGCCTGCACATGCTCGATGCCTTCAACAACATTGCCGAAGACCGTCAGATTGCGATCAAGATAACGCTGGGGTTGTAGCGTGATGTAAAACTCCGTGCCGCCCGTGTCTTTCTCATTGCCGCGCGCCATCGCCATGGCCCCGGTGCAATGGAGTTTCCAGACCGTATCGCCGTCAACGCCCACGGGTTCTGAGTCAACGAAACCGACTTTGGCGGCGTAGCCGTCCACATCCTTGATCGGCGTGAACGCCATCTCATCCGTCAAAGGTTCGTCGAACTCCGCGGTGATGCTTGTCGCAGCATTTGTCACCTCGCGGGTTTCAAAAACATCGCCCCCTTGCGCCACAAAACCGTCAATGACGCGATAGAAATTGAGTCCGTCGTAGAAGCCTTCGCGCGCGAGCGTTTTCAGTTGCGCGGTGTGGCCCTGCGCCAGGTGTTCCGACAGGGCGACGACGACGCGGCCGCTCTCCAGCTCGATCACCAGCAGGTTTTCAGGATCGAGGGCGCGCCAGTCTTCCGGCGCCGATTCCGCCACGATCTGACCGGGCCCACGCTTTGGTGTTTGACCTTCCAGCTCTTGGGCGACAGAAGCCTCTGCTGCGGGCTCTGGCGGTTCAGCTGAACAGGACGCCGCCAGAAATGTCAGCATCAGAATTATTTTTTTCATGCCGTCGCCCCTCACCCGCGCCCGCGAAAGGGCGCGACGCCTGTGTCCGGCAACCACACACCCTTGGGCGGTTCGCCGGTCTGATAAAAAACGTCGATGGGAATGCCGCCGCGCGGATACCAGTAACCGGCGATTCTGAGCCATTTCGGTTTCGCCGCCGCGACGATGCGCTTGGCGATATAGACGGTGCAATCCTCATGAAAGGCGCCGTGATTGCGGAACGACGTCAAAAATAATTTGAAGGATTTCGATTCGACAATCAGTTTGCCCGGCACATAGTCGATCACAAGATGGGCGAAATCCGGCTGGCCCGTCACCGGACACAGGCTGGTGAATTCCGGCGCTGTGAAACGCGCCACGTAAAGCGCGCCGGCTTGCGGATTGGGCGCAGTCTCAAGAACCGCCGCCTCCGGTTCCGCAGGCGCCTTCGCCTCACGGCCAAGCTGGGTCAGCCCGGCGGCTTTCGCCGACAGTTTTGGCTTGGCGGTCTTGCTGCGGTCCAGCGTCTCCATATTGGCCAGCGTCGCCGCCTTGCGGGAGGCGGAGGCGGGCTTTCGGGAGCCGGTTTTTTTGGAGGCGGTTTTTGGGGCCATGATCGATATCCTTTTCCCCTTGATACCGGCGCCCGGCGAAGGCCGCAAAGCCCCTTGGTCCGACCCGCCTCAAAGCGCCGGCTCAATCGCCGAAAATCGGTGGAAACTGGCGGCCAATTTCAGGGCCCGGGCCCATGGACAAGCCCGCCCGCTCTGGCTATAAGCCGCGCTCCGCCGGGCTGGGTCTTGCCTGCCGGCGGTCCCTCGCGCGGCCCCCGCGGCCCCGCACGCCCGGGTAGCTCAGTTGGTAGAGCAGCGGATTGAAAATCCGCGTGTCGGTGGTTCAAATCCGCCCCCGGGCACCATTTCTCACAAACGCTCGCTGGGCCAACCGCACTTTTTCTTCACACCGGCGTGCAGGATGCGCTGATAATATAGGGGTACCAGCCGAGCGCCTTCGACCGCCGTCCATAATACCGGATTGAGCAATCATTGAGCTCGCTCACCATGGCGCCGGCGATTTCCGCCGGATCATATGGCTCAAACCGCGTCGTCCAGTATTTGATATCGAGAATGACATTGTCGCGCAGACGGTAATAGGTGGTGTTGTCGCCGCCATCGCAGCCCGAGATGTCACGGCATCCCATCACCTGATAAAGCTGGCGGTCCGGATTGATGAGTTCGGCGCGCCCGAGAAAGAGCCGGTCTTCCTTCATCGTCGCGAGCATTCCTGCGTCATAGATCGTGCGCGATGCGGCCGGAATAATCTCCCGCACCAGGAGAACCGGCGCAGCAACCGTAAACACCACCAGCGCCAGAACAGTGAAGCCGCCGCGATTGCGCGAAAAGACGCGGGCTTCTTTTGGGCCAGTGAAGGCGAAGGTCCGAAAGACCCAGCGGTAAAACCCGATAATGCGCTTCGTGAACGGCGCTAAAAATCGCGTCACCGGCCCGAGCCAGCCATTCCAGACAGCGTCGGCGAGGCGCGTAAGTTTTTCCCACAATGCCGCAGCGGCGGACAGCCCTGCGCCGGGCGCAAATCTCTTCTGTTTCCGCTTGCGGCGTTTTTCCGATGGCGGCGCTGGCGCTTCAGCGGTGACGCGCTGTGTTTTTTTCAACGCCTCGCGCGCCGCTTTCAGCGATTTATCTTCGCCGCTCATTCCGCCGCCTCAGGCGGCGCCAGTTCGCCCGGTTCGAAATTCCAGGAAAAACCCTCATCAGCGGGATCGAAGGACGCCTTGATGACGCCGCCGGCGTTTTCGCCCGAATGGGAGAGCACAATTTTCGCCGCCTGATTGATGAGATTGTTCTGCACGAATTTCTGAACCTGGCGAGCGCCCTCTTCCGGCAGGTATTTCCTGGCGACGATCTCGGCGATGTCCGCGTCCGGCAGGTCGATCCGGATCGCCTTTTTCTGACGTTGAAGATTGTTATTCTTCTTCGCGATCAGGCGTTTGACGATCCGCTCAATATCGGACGGTTTCAGCGCCTTGAACAAGAGAAACGCGTCGACGCGGTTGATCAGCTCCTGCGGGAAGATCCGGCGGACCTCGGCCTTGATTTCCTCGCTGGAGTTTTCCGATGTGCGGGCCGCATCGAAACTCAAATGCTGACCGAGATTGGTCGTCATGATAAAGAGTGTGTTCTTGAAATCGACGGTGCCGAGCTCGTCGCTGAGACGACCCTTGTCGAGAAGCTGCAACAGGATTTTGAAGACGTCGGGATGGGCCTTTTCAACCTCGTCCAACAAGATCACCTGATAGGGCCGGCGCCGCACCGCGTTGGTGAGCATCCCCCCTTCGCCATAACCGGCGTAACCCGGCGGCGCGCCGATCAAACGCGCCACCGTATGCTTTTCCATAAACTCCGACATGTCGAAGACGGTCAGCGCATCGGCGTCGTCAAAGAGATCTTCCGCCAGGCACTCCGCCGAATAAGTCTTGCCGACACCCGATGACCCGACAGCAATAAAGGAGCCGATGGGGGCTTCCGGGTTGTTAAGCCCGGCCTTCGCGGTCAGCACGGCGTCGGCGATGGTCGCGACGGCGTCATCCTGACCGAAGATTTTCGTCTTCAGCCGTTCTTCAAGGCCCAGGGCGCGGGTCGCCTCATCGGCGTTGAGGTCTTTCGTCGGAATGCCTGACATTTCGCTGAAAAGCTCGCGCACATCGGCAACGGAAAGCTCGAGCGCTTCATTATTCTCGCTACGCACAGCCCGCGCCTTTTCATGGGCTTCTTCAAGGAGCCGCGCCGTCTCGCGGAGATATTTTTCAATCTCTTTCATCTCAGACGTTTTGTGAGCGGCGAGGTCGCGCTCCGTCGGCTCGCGGCCATGGGCCTCCTCAAAACTTTCGCGCAGTTTGTTTTCTTCTTTCGACAGTTCAAGGCGCAGTTCTTCAAGGCCGCGCTCATGCTTGCGCTTTTCCAGATAAGCCGCCCCCAGCGCCTGCGCGCGCTCCTCCCAGACACGCCTCACCGACGCGATTTTCTCCTCCACTGACGCGCGCGCCGACCCATCCGTCGGCTCTCCATTCGCTTTCTTGGCGTCGAGCGCCGCAAGTTCGCTTTCAAGAGCGTCAAGCTCGGGCGGGCGGGCCTGACGGCGCGACACGAACTGGCTGGCGATGCGGTCGCGTATGCGCAAGGCGCGCGCCGGCTGCTGACGCATATAAATGGAAAGATTGGGATATTGCAGGGTTAGATTGACGATCTCGCGATTGGCCTCATCGCTGATTGAGAGATTATCGTAATGGCGCTCAATCGCCGGCTTGCTCTCTTCCATAATCTGGAGGGTTTCGTCACGGCCCGCCGGTTTTTTTTCCAGCACGCTGAAAAGTTCGGCGATATCGGAATGTGCGTTGAAGATCGCGCCGAGTTTGTTCTGCCCCGGCTCATCACGCACCATCAAAATGCAATGAAAGGCGCCTTTTTTAAGCTCGCGCACCAGAATCGAAATCAGCCCCTGAACCTGGTTATCCTCAATGCCTTTCAACAGGTCATTGCCGTCCTCAACCACCACAACATGATCGCCGGGCTTGTCCAGTTCCGCGAAGACCCGCTTGATCGATTGTTCGATCTTTTGCGGATCGTTGCT
>JAUIEG010000273.1 GCA_030428745.1 Alphaproteobacteria bacterium | reverse complement strand
TCACTGTCAGGGCGCGCGATCGCTGCGCTGTGTCTGGGCGCTGGAGGAAATGGGGCTCGATTACGAGCTGGTGACGCTTCAGTTTCCGCCGCGTGTGTTCGATAAGTCCTATAAGGAGGTCAATCCGTTGGGCACCGTCCCGTGCCTCATCGAGGGCGATGTGATGATGACCGAAAGCGCCGGGATCTGCGAATATCTCGCCGTCAAATACGGACCAACGTCGCTCGCGGTGACGCCCGATGAAGAAGCTTACGGTGTCTATCTCAACTGGCTGCACCGTTCCGATGCAACGTTCACTTTTCCGCAAACGCTCGTCTTCCGATATTCCGCTTTGGAGCCAGAGGACCGCCGCCAGCCGCAGGTGGTGGAGGATTACCGCGCCTGGTTCCTTGGCCGCTGGCGCTCGGTAGAGACGGGGCTTGAAGGGCGCGATTATCTTTGTGCGGACCGGTTCACCATGGCGGATATATGTGTCGCCTATGCGCTTTATTTCGCCAATACGCTTGGCATATCCGAAGCCATGACTCCGAATGTGGAGAAGTGGTGGGAGCGGGTGACAGAACGAGATGCATATCAGCGCGCAATCGCGCTTTGATGCGATGACAACATTTCATTATGGAGCTGCTCGTCAGATCGCATATAACGAAGCATGGCCTCGCAGCCTTAGCTTGTGACTATGAAATTTCCTGTGCTTTTAATATTGTTTCCTTGATGTGCGGCATCAGCGCAGCGGCGACTAGACCGATTAGATACAGCGCGGGGAGCGCATACCGAGCCTTGAGGAAGAAGACGTCTAACGCCTGATTTTCGCGCCGGTCAGCACATCCATTTCGTCAGCATATCCGGCCTCGTTCAGCGCCTTCAATGCTGCGCAACGGCCGGGCCGGTCAGGTTGTGGATCGGGCGTCCGAGGCGTCTCTAACAAGTCTCTAATATACGTATCATCAAGTCCATTTTCCTGCGCGCCGGCGATGACAAGTGCCAGATACCAATCATAAGGCTTAAGATTATCCACGGGATTGCAGGCGATATAGGTCGTGTTGTGAAGGTTTTCTTGACGCGTCAGGCAACGCACAGCGAATTGATCCAGGCGATTGTAGCCGGTCCCGCGTTCTTCAGCTTTGTCGAGCGCGGTCATGTCGCGCCGATCGATCTCGAACATTACGCCAAAGATTGAAAATTCACTGCCGGTGGCCGGGGCCAGCGTTGCCTTGCCTGAGCCGTCCTGGCTGGGTTTTGAAAAAACAAGACGATGGCTTGCGACCTGAGCGGGGCCGATAGGCTGTGCGCTTGGGCAGCGGGCGCGAAGGCGCGACGACAGCATATTCGACCCATAGGCGAAATATCGGATCGTCGTCATGTCTTCGGCCACAACACCATCTGCGTGCAGCGGAACATGGCGATAGCTTTGCCGGTGTCCCGGTGTTTCACCGTCGCGTCCCAGAGCTGGGTGGTCCTGCCGAGATGTTTGGCTTCCGCACGGCATTCGATGACGCCGTCACGCGCCGTGCCTAGGAAGTTGGATTTAAGTTCGATGGTTGTGAAGCCCGCGGCCCCTTCCGGCAGGGCCCGCACACAGCCATACCCGCAGGCCGAATCGGCAAGCCCAACGACCGAGGCCGCATGGAGAAAGCCGTTGGGCGCCATCAGCGCTTTCCTGACGGCGACCTCCGCTTCGACCCAGCCATCGCCAAAGCCGGTGAACTCAATGCCCAATAGACCCGGCAAATATTCTGCGCCTGCGTTGTTGAAAGCGGTGGAATCATCAGTCATGGCGGCCTCGGTTGGAATTCAGGGTAGGCCAAGACTTGTGAGCCTTGGCCAGACATGCAATCGCCATGTGCAGCGTTAACTGCAAAAAGTCGGGCTGCACACCGCTTTTGGGATTTGACCTGATCCCCCGCGGCGGGCGACAATCGCAGTAAAACAAGACCTTCAGGGAAACTCCAGGAAGCGATGCCGGTTTTTGAGAGCGAGATTGATCCACGTAGTGAGAGCTTCGCGAGAAATCGCGCGGATCATTTGAAATTGATTGAGGGTTTCCGTGCGCTTGAAGCCAAGATCATCGAAACGTCCGCGCGCGCTAAACCGAAATTTGAAAAGCGGGGGCAACTGCTGCCGCGTGACCGCCTTGCGCTCATTCTCGATCGCGGCGCGCCGTTTGTAGAGTTGTCGACGCTCTGCGGTTATAAGATGCACGATGATGACGGCGACCGGAATATTTCCGGCGGCGGCGGAATTTGCGGCGTTGGATTCATCTCAGGCGTCCGGTGTGTCATCTCCGCCTCGGACAGCGGGATCAAGGGCGGGGCGGCGACGCCCATGGGTGTTCACAAGGCGTTGCGTGGCCAAGCCTTGGCTCTTGAGAACAAGCTTCCCTATGTTCAGCTGATCGAAAGCGCTGGCGCCAATTTGATGCGCCAGGCGGAGATGTTCGTGCCGGGCGGGCGGACTTTCGCGAATCTGGCGCGGCTTTCCGCCGCCGGTTGTCCGGTAATCTCCGTAGTGCATGGATCGTCCACGGCAGGCGGCGCCTATCAGACCGGCCTTTCTGATTATGTCGTCGCCGTGCGCGGCAAGTCGAAAGTGTTTCTGGCGGGTCCGCCGCTGTTGAAAGCTGCGACGGGTGAAATCGCCACAGACGAAGAGCTCGGCGGCGCGGAGATGCACTTTCATGTCTCCGGCACGGCGGAATATATGGCTGAGGATGATGGCGACGGCGTGCGGATCGCGCGAGAAATTGTCGCCAAGCTCGGTTGGGATAAGGTTCGTGATGCGCGCAGCTATGATGAACCGCTTTACGGCGCCGAAGACCTTCTCGGCATTGTGCCAGTGGATTACCGCCAGCCTTACGACTCGCGCGAAGTCATCGCGCGGCTTGTTGATGGTTCAGATATGCTGGGTTTCAAAGACGGCTACGGTCCTGCGACGGTCTGCACTCAGGCTGCGGTCGCAGGTCATCAGATTGGGATTATTTCGAACAATGGTCCCATCGATGCAGACGGCGCCGCGAAGGTTGCGCAGTTCATTCAATTGATGGAGCAGGCGGGCAACCCAGTTATCTTCCTGCAGAATACAACCGGTTATCTTGTGGGCACCGACGCGGAACAGCGCGGCATCGTCAAGCATGGCTCGAAGATGATTCAGGCAGTGACGAATATGCGCGTGCCGAAACTGACCTTGCATATCGGCGCATCGTTCGGGGCAGGGAATTACGGCATGTGCGGGCGCGCCTTCGATCCGCGCTTCATCTTTGCCTGGCCCAACAACCGCATCGCCGTGATGGGCGGCGAGCAGGCGGCGAAAACCATGCGTATTGTCGCGGAGGAGGGCGCGCGCAAAAAAGGCGAGGAGCCGAACGCCGAATTTCTTGACGGCATGGCGAAACACATCACGGAACAATATGACGCCGAATCGACGGCGCTCTTTGCGACGGCGCGGTTATGGGATGATGGGCTCATCGATCCGCGCGACAGCCGGAAAGTGCTGGCGTTCTGTCTCGACACCGTCGCAGAAGCCGAACGCCGCCAGCTAAGGCCGAATGTCTTTGGCGTTGCGAGGATGTGATGTCCTTTAAGACTCTCATCGTGTTTTTCTGGATTCTCACAACGCCGATTTGTTTTGGACTTGCGATATTGGTTGGCAACGAAGGCGCTTGGCCAAAAGGAATAGTGTACGGGTTATTCTTACTTCTCTGGCTTCTTGCAGGACCATTCTACGCAATTCTGTTTCCGTTAGTGATTCAGCATTCTCGCAGGGTTTTGTCGAGTTTTATAAGGAAGAAATAAATGAAACTCACCACCGAACATGAACAGATCCGCAAGACGCTCAAAAGTTTCATCGACGCGGAAATCAACCCTCACGTCGATGAATGGGAAGAGGCGGGGATATTCCCCGCGCATCAGGTATTCAAGGGACTGGGTGAGCTCGGCCTGCTCGGTGTTACCAAGCCGGAACAATATGGGGGCATGGGGCTTGACTGGTCTTATGGAGCCGTTGTCGCTGAAACCCTCGGCCACATCAGATGCGGCGGCGTGCCCATGGCCATCGGCGTTCAGACCGATATGGCGACGCCGGCGCTGGCGCGTTTCGGGACTGACGCCGCCAAAGAGGATTTCCTGCGCCCGTCCATCGCAGGCGATTACGTTGCTTGTCTCGGCGTTTCCGAAGTCGGGTCCGGCTCCGACGTCGCGTCGATCAAGACAACGGCGAAGAAAGACGGTGACGACTACCTGATCAATGGCGGCAAGATGTGGACGACTAGCGGGACGCAAGCCGACTGGATGTGCCTGCTTGCGAATACCGGCGACGGACCGGTTCATCAGAATAAGACCCTCATCTGCCTGCCCCTGAAAGACGATAGCGGCAAAGATCGCGACGGCGTCACTGTTGCGCGCAAGCTCAAAAAACTCGGCATGCGCTCCTCCGACACGGCGGAGTTCTTCTTCGAGGATGTGCGCGCGCCACAGCGCTATCGCATCGGCGAAGAGGGCGCGGGCTTCATGTATCAGATGCTGCAGTTTCAGGAAGAGCGGCTCTGGTGCGCACTCTCCAGCCTCATCAGTCTCGACAACACCATTGATGAAACCGCGGAGTATGCGCGCCAGCGCAAGGCATTCGGAAAATCCATTCTTGATAATCAGGTCGTGCATTTCCGACTTGCGGAGCTCAAAACGGAAGTCCAGGCGTTACGCTCCCTCACCTGGGATGCGGTCGATAAAATGATGCAAGGGGAGGACGCG
>JAUIEG010000272.1 GCA_030428745.1 Alphaproteobacteria bacterium | reverse complement strand
GAAGCCCAGCTTTGGGGGCCCGGTGTTGATGGCCCGGCGTTGAGGGCTTGTCTTCGGGCGCCGCCCCGGCCATCCCTTAGGTTATGTCGATGAAAGACTTACCTCCGGAACCGGGCCTTTATGTGACGGCGACGCCCATCGGCAATCTCGCCGACATCACCTATCGCGCCGTGGACATTCTGAAAAAAGCCGATCTCATCCTGTGCGAGGACACGCGCCAGACAGCCAAGCTCTGCGCCGCTTATGGGGTGGAGACGCCGCGGTCGCCCTATCACGACCATAACGCGGCGAAGGTGCGGCCGGAGATCATTAAAAAGCTGCAAGACGGCGCCGTCATCTGCCTCGTTTCCGATGCGGGAACGCCGCTGATCTCCGATCCGGGTTACAAGCTGGTGCGCGATGCGCGCGACGCCGGCGCTGCGGTCTTCCCCCTTCCGGGGCCGAGCGCCGCCATCGCAGCCTTGTCGGCCGCCGGCGCGCCAAGCGACCGGTTTTTCTTCGCCGGATTTCTGCCCCCGAAACAGGGCGCGCGCGGCAAAGAGCTGGAAAAAATCGCAAAGGTCGACGCCACGCTGATCTTTTACGAAACCGCGCCGCGTCTCGGCGATGCGCTCGCCGCCATGGCGTCGATATTGGGCGACAGAAGATCCGTCGTCGCGCGCGAGCTGACAAAGCTTCATGAGGAGTTCCGGCAAGGAACGCTCAGCGATCTCGCAAGCGCCTACAAAGATGCGCCGCCAAAGGGTGAAATCGTCATCGTCGTTTTCCCGCCGGAGGAAAAAGCCGCCGATGCAAGCGATGTGGATGCGTTCTTGAAAGCTGCGCTTGGCGAGGGAAGCGTCAAGGAAGCCGCCGCCGCCGCCGCCGAAACATTCTCGATACCGCGCAAGGAAGCATACGCCCGCGCGCTCAAATTGAAAGGCGCCGGATGAGCGCGGCGCCATCCCGCGCATCTCGCCAGTCCGCCGAACGCGGCGGCCGGCGCGCCGAATGGCTGGCGGCGATGCTGTTGCGCTTCAAAGGGTTTTCAATCATCGCCAGCCGCCACAAAACACCGTTGGGCGAGGTCGATCTTGTGGCGCGGCGGGGCAAGCTTCTCGCCTTTGTGGAAGTGAAGGCGAGGGCGCGTCATGACGCGGCGATCGAAGCGGTGACTTATGCGGCCCGGCGGCGCATCGCGGCGGCGGCAGTGCTTTTTCTGTCACGCCGCCCGGACCTTGCGGATTGCGCCACGCGTTACGATATCATCGCAGTCACAGGCTGGCGGCTCAGACATCTGCCGGACGCCTGGCGCGACGGCGACTAGCGCCGGGTTTTCCCCGGTTTTCATTACCCGCGAACGGGCCCATGGAATGGGGTGTTCCGGATCATTCACCGAGTTGAGGGAGTTTACCCATGACCATCCGTCTTTCCCGCACCTTTCTCGCCGCCGCCAAGACAGTTCTTGTTCTTGGCGCGTTTGTCGCGCTCGGCGCCTGCGCCTCGAGCCGCAATCTCGACCAGGCCTTTTCCGATCTGTCCGGCAATGCAGAGCTCAAAGGCGTGCTCTTCGCCGACCGCACCCATGACTATGGCGATGTCGACATTACGCTTTATGAGGGCCGGCTCATGCTCACCGGCACCATGAAGTCGGACAGCGGCCGCGCGAAGCTTATTGAAAACGCCTGGAAAGCCGATGGCGTCAAAGAGGTCATTGACGAGGTTTTCGTGGGCGACGGCACGGGCTTCGGTCAGGGCGTTGAAGACAGCCGCATCGACCAGGTCCTGCGGGCCCGGCTTATTGGCGACAAGGACGTCGTCAGCGGCGACTACAAAATCGCGGTGTCAAACGCAGTTGTCTATCTTCTGGGCGCAGCCCGCAGTCAGGCCGAGCTTGACCGGGCGGTGGAGCTCGCGCGGACCGTCGCTGGCGTTGAAAAGGTCGTGAGCCACGTTGCCTTGCGCGGGCCGCTGGTTCAGTAGATTGGGGGCGTAAACGTCAGGCTCCCGGAGACCCATTCATGCTGAAGATCGCCATCCAGATGGACCCCATTGAGGCGGTCGATGTAAATGCGGACACCTCGTTCGATCTCGCGCTTGAAGCTTTTGGCCGCGGCCATGAGATCTGGGTGTACCAGCCGCAAATGCTGCAGCTCGACTCGGGCGTCGTCAGGGCCCGCGCCCGCAAGGTGGAAAGCCTGAAGCGGGAGCAGGGAAGCCATGTGACGCTCGCCGCGCCGAAAGTGATCGATCTCCATGAGGTCGATGTGGTGCTGGTGCGCCAGGACCCGCCCTTCAACATGGCCTATATTACGGCGGCGCAGATCCTGGAGCGCCTCATGCCGGAGGTGCTGGTGCTCAACAATCCGCGCTCCATCCGCGACGCGCCGGAAAAGCTCTTCGTCCTCGACTTCAAGGACTTGACGCCGCCGACATTGATCACACGAGACGCCGAAGCCATGCGCGACTTCCGTGCGACCCATGGCGACGTCATCGTGAAGCCGCTTTACGGCAATGGCGGCGCTGGTGTCTTCAAACTCTCCAGCGACGATTCCAATTTCAATGCGTTGCTAGAACTCTTCTCCGAAGCCTATGCGGAGCCGGCGATCATTCAGAAGTTTCTGCCGGCGGTGCGTCAGGGCGACAAACGCATCATCCTGGTCGACGGCGAGGCGGTGGGCGCGATCAACCGCGTTCCTGCAGCGGGTGAGACCCGGTCGAACATGCATGTGGGCGGGCGCGCCGAAGCGGTGGAGATGAATGAGCGCGATCAGGAGATCTGCGACCGCATTGGCCCGGTCCTGTCCGAGCGCGGTCTGATCTTTGTGGGGATCGACGTCATTGGCGACTATCTTACTGAAATCAATGTGACTTCGCCGACCGGGGTTCAGGAAGTCCGGCGGTTCGGCGGCGCTGATATCTCGTCTTTGTTCTGGGACTGGACCGAGGGTCAGCGCGAAGCCTGACCCCGCTGGCGCGGCGTAACGGGTGTTGATAAATCGCGCATATAATGCTTGTTTCGCGCCCTTAGTGAGGCCTATTGCGGCCTCCCAAGATAGCTTCCGGGCGCTCAGGCCCGCCCGCGCCGGCGCTGACGGCCCGGCAAGCGACAATGAGTATTTAGATGAACGCGCCTTCCATGACATCTGATCGAAAGCTGCGCGTCGCCATTTTCTCGGGCAACTACAATTACGTCATGGACGGGCCGGTGCGCGCGCTCAACACGCTTGTCGCTTATCTCGAACGTGAAGGTCATGAGGTGCTGGTTTTTGCGCCGACGACGTCAACGCCGGCTTTCAGTCACGCCGGAAAGCTTATCTCTATTCCGTCCGTTCCCCTGCCGGGCCGGCGCAGCGAATACCGTTTGGGTCTTGGCCTGCATGGCAAGGCCAAGCGCGCGCTCGACAGTTTCCGTCCCGACATCGTTCATATCGCGGCGCCTGACTATACCGGCTTTGGCGCGCTTAACTATGCGCGCAAATTCGGCGTGCCGGCCGTCGCGTCTTTCCATACGCGTTTCGACACTTATCCGCGCTATTACAATCTCCGCTGGCTTGAGAAATACGTGACGGACTACATGCGGTATTTCTTCAACCGCTGCGAGCATGTGTATCCGCCCTCTCATTCCATGGCCGACGAACTCAAGCGCGACGGGATCGGCCGCGATATCCGGTTGTGGGCGCGCGGCGTCGATGGCGATATCTTCAATCCTGCGCGTCGCGACATGGCCTGGCGCGAGGCTAACGGTTTCCATGCGGACGATGTGGTCGCCGCCTTTGTCGGCCGGCTGGTGCTTGAAAAAGGCATCGATATTTTTGTTGACGCATTCAACCGCGCCAAGGTCAATGCGCCCAACCTTAAAGCGCTTATTGTGGGTGACGGACCGGAGCGGGACACCTTCGCCAAACTCCTGCCTGGCGGTGTTTTTGCGGGCTATTTGCAAGGGCCGGATCTCGCCCGCGCCTATGCCAGCGCTGACATTTTCTTCAACCCATCCATCACCGAAACCTTCGGCAATGTGACGCTCGAAGCCATGGCTTCCGGCCTTCCCTCAGTGGGGGCCGCCGCCGCCGGGTCGCGCTCGCTTATTGAAAACGGCGTCACCGGCTATGTGGCTGAGCCCAACGCAGCGGGCTTTGCGGAAAAGCTGGCGCTGCTTGCGGGAGACGGCCCCTTGCGCCAGCGTTTTGGCAAAGCTGCGCGTGAACACTCAGCACGCTTCAGCTGGGATGCGGTGCTGGCCGAACTTGTCGGCCATTATTACGAGGCGCTCGACCAGTTTCAGCCCAGTCGCCGTCACGCCCGCCCGAGGCCTGAAGCCTCTGCGCGCCAACGCGCCGCCTGACGTCCGCCCATGATCGTTCCCCTGATCAAGTCCGCCGCCAATGGCGCTGCGCGCCGATGGTCAATATTGCGCGAGCGCGAGGAGGTGCAAAAGGGACTGAAGATTCTTCAATACACGCTTCTGGCGGCGATTGTTGTTTATCTTCTCTACAAGCTCACTCATGTCGGCTGGCGCGAAGTGATGGGGTCGCTGCCGGAGAGCCCGTGGTTTTATCTTTTCTTTGTGTTGCGCTTTCTCGCGCTGCCGATTTCGGAGCTGGCGCTTTATGAAATCGTCTGGTCGCGCCCTTTGGTGCGTCACTTCTTCGTGTTCATTCGAAAGCGCGTCTATAATTTTGCGGTGATGGGATATTCCGGCGAAGCGTTTTTGACCATCTGGGCGCGCCGTTGTTTATCTCTGCCGCACAAGACCATTCTTGTCGGCGTCAAGGACAACAACCTTC
>JAUIEG010000271.1 GCA_030428745.1 Alphaproteobacteria bacterium | reverse complement strand
TGAAAACTATCGCATCCTGCTTTTGCTCGGCGATAATTTCGGGGATTTCACCGATGACTATGACGGCTCACCCGATGAGCGCCGGCAAGTCTATGAGGAGAATGCGGAACGCTGGGGCCGCGAGTGGCTGATGCTGCCGAACCCGTCTTACGGTTCGTGGGAATCGTCGGCTTTTGGCAGGGACTATTCGTTAACGCCGGAAGAACAGCGCAAGCGCAAGATCGATGCGCTGGACGCGTGGTTTCCGGAAAGAAAATAAAGTCTAGTTGAGCTTGTCGCGCAGACCGGCGATCGCCTTGTCGATGAACGGCCCTTGCGCGCCGCCATCCATGCGTTCGCGGATGATGACCCGCGCCGCCTCGATGGCGAGATCGGCGGTCTGGCCCCGCACTTCGGACAGGGCCTGCGCCTCGGCGCGCGAAATCTTGTCTTCGGCGGCCTTGATGCGGCGCTCGGTCTGATCCTCGATCTTGGCGCGCGCTTCAGCCGTCATGCGGGCCGCGTCTTTCTTCGCCTGCTCGATGATGCCGGCGGCTTCTTCTTCGGCTTCGCGCTGGCGGCGCTGATAGGAAGCAAGCAGCTCCTGCGCCTCTTCACGCATCTTGCGGACTTCATTGATCTCGTCGGCGATTTTCGCCGCGCGCTTGTCGAGACCCGAGACGATCATCTTGTGGACGCCGGCGCGCGCAAAGACGCCAATGACGATCAGAAAGGCGAGCAGCACATAAAGGCTTTGATAATCGAAGCCGGCGGCGGCGTGCTCCGCAGCGGCGCCATGAGCGGCTTCTTCGGCGGCGGCGGCGGCGAGCGCGGCGAGTGTCAACATCGGGTCCGGTCCTTTACGCGCGAACGGCCGCGATGGCTTTCGCCACCGCGTCGTCAGTCGGCGCCTCGTCGATCAGGGTTTCGACGACGGCGCGTGTCGTTTCCGCCGCCGCTTCGCGCACTTTAGCGGAGGCGTCGGCTTTCATGGCGGTGATGCGGGCTTCGGCGGCGCCGAGCTGTTGGTCCAGCGCGGCGTCGGTTTCGGCCTGAAGCGCAGCGATTTCCTTGTCCATTTCCGCGCGCGTGTCGGCGGCGATCGCCCCCGCTTTCGCCCGCGCGTCCGCCAACGCCTTGTTGTAGGCGGCCTCGGCGTCTTCGGCCTGACGTTTGAACTCCGCCGCCTGGTCGAGGTCGTCCGCAATGCGGTCGCGGCGCTCTTCGATGGCGCCGCCGAGCGACGGCAGGAACTTGCCCGCCATCAGCCAGTACAGGACGCCAAAGGTGAGCGTGAGCCAGAACAGCTGGCTCGGCCAGGAAGTGGGATCAAGCTGCGGCAGGCCGGCGGAAGCGGCTTCTTCATGCGCTTCCGCAGCGCCTGCTGCGGCTGTAACGATCAGGTTTGCGAAGACGGACAAGGGTCCTCTCCTTCTTTAAAAAAAGAGCTCAGCCTTAGAATGTGTAGAGAATGATCATCGCGATCGCGAAGCCGAGAAGACCGGTGAATTCGGTCAGCGCGAAGGCGAGAAGCATGGTCGGCTGGTTCTGGGCGGCGGCGGACGGATTGCGGAACGCGCCGGACAGGAAGTTGCCGAAGATGAGGCCAAGGCCGACGCCTGCGCCCGCGAGCGGGATCGCGGCGAGACCGGCGCCGATGAGTTTTGCTGCTTCTGCTTCCATTGTCTTAACTCCTGAAGTTTTTTTCGTTGAGCCGTTGATCCCGGTTTCGCGGCTGGCCCTGATGTCACCGCGCGGGAAAGAGGTTGTTTAGTGATCGGCCGCGTGCGCCGCATCTGCGAGGTAAATACAGGTCAAGACCGCGAACACATAAGCCTGCAGCGCGGCGACCAGAAATTCGAGCGCAGTCACAGCGACGGCGCCCAGAAACGGCGCGATGCCGAAGATTTTGATGACGCCTTCCGCAGCGAGCAACGACACCACGAAACCGGCGAAGAGTTTCAGGATGATGTGGCCCGCAAACATGTTGGCGAAGAGACGAACGGCCAGCGAGATCGGGCGCGAGAGGAACGAAATCACCTCGATCGGCACAATCAGCGGGTACATGTAAATCGGCAGACCCGACGGCGCGAAGAGTTTGAAAAACTTCAAACCGTTTTTCATGAAGCCGTAAACGACAACGATAGTGATCGTCACCATGGCGAGCGCCAGCGTCACGATAAGGTGGCTGGTCGTTGTGAAAGTGTGGAATTCATGCGGCGCGCCCGGGATCGAGGGCAACAGGCCCAAAAGGTTCGCAGCCAGAATGAAGATGAAAAGCGTGAAGACGTAGGGGAAGAATTTGCGCCCCTCCGAACCGATCGTGTCGCGCACCAGGTCAGCGACGAATTCATAGACAACTTCCGCAGCGGACTGGACCCGACCCGGAATAAGGCTGGCGCGGCGCGTCGCGAGGAAGAAGAAAAACATGATAACGCTCGTGGCGATCAGCATCCACAAGGCGGAGTTGGTGAGCGAAATATCAATTCCACCAAGCGACAGGGGCACGATCGGTGAGATCTCAAACTGCTCCATGGGCCCGGCGGCGCGCAAATTCATCATCTCGTTTTTTCTTTCCGTCGCCTTTCGGCCTCTGCGCTCGTCAGTTCCCTGACGATTGATCGTTTTCCTGTTGCAGCGTGCGCATCATATTGCGCAGCCCGCCCGCAAATCCGAGCCCGAGACCGATGAGCAGGAACAACGGCTTTGTTCCCAGCCAGGTATCAAGACCCAATCCCAAGAGGCAGCCGACGAAAATCCCGGCCAAAAGGTCCGAGGAAATCCGCATGGCCCGTCCCCAGGCGGAGGCGGATTGCTGGCTGGCCGCCGGTTCTTCACCGCGCCCGCGCATCCGCTCCAGACGCTCGGAGAAGTCTTCCAGCGAGCCCGGCTGGTCGTCGTCAGCCTTGTCTCCGCCGGAGTCATTACTCATGAGCATGCCCGAAAACAGGCGCGAACGGCCGCTCGCGCCCCTTGAAATCGCGGCGGACCATATAGGCGCCGCAACGCAGCGTCAAGCAAAGGCTTTTTCGCGTAAGCTATTGATTTTACTACGGAGATGGGGGCGCGGCGTCTGGCCGCAAGACCGGCCTGCGAAACCCGCCCGCCGCGCCCTCGAATCCCCTCGCGCCCGACTTGGCGGCGACAGGCGCAGAACGGGCTCAAACGGTAAAAATTGACCAGCCGCCTTCGGCATTTGATAAACCGGCCGCCCTCTAATCGCTCCCGGACAAAATAGGGGGAGCCGATGTTTGGTCTGTTTTCGCGCAACACGCAGGAGCCGCTGGAGCTAGAAGGCACGGCGACGATCCATGCCCCGGCAGCGCTGATTTTCAGCCTGGTTGATTTTTCAAACCCGGCGAACCGGCTCGCCGCACGCGGATTTCAATTTACGGAAACGGCGGCCAAGCTTGGCCGGTTTGCAGCGACAGATCCGAACCTGCCGGACGTCCGTTTTGAGTTCGAGGTCGATCTTTGCGACAACGCCAAAACCTACGGCTTTTTCTCAAAGATCCTTGCCGATCCGCCTTTCGGGGGCTTTGATCGCAATCGCGAAGAGTATCACATCGAAGCGCTCGACGACCGCCATTGTCGCGTCACGCTCAAAACCAAAAACTGGTATCGTCAGGGCATGAAGGGACATCAGCGCCGCAATGAAGAAACCCTGATGACGCAAGCGGTCGCGCAGGATCTCATGAAGCTGAAGGTCGAGGCTGAGGCGCTGGTGAAAGCGCGCGCCGCCTAAACGTTCACGATGGTTTCAAAGCCGCCAAAGATCATGCGCTTCATTTCGAAGGGCATGGGGTCCGGAGCTTTCATGCGCGCATCTTCCATGACGTTCTTCATGCCTTCGTCGCGGGCTTTGCGCGACGGCCAGACAATCCACGAGAAAACCACAGTCTCGTCAGGCTCAAGCTTCACCGCTATGGGAAAGGAAGTGACCTTTCCTTCCGGCACGTCGTCGCCCCAGTTTTCCACCATGAACAGCGCGCCGTGTTCCTTGAAAATCGGCCATGCGTCGTTCGCCATTGCAGCGTAAGCATCTTTCATGTCGGTTTTTACCGGGATCAGAAATCCGTCGACATAGGTCATTTTTCACTCCCCTATGATTATCCCGCGAAGGCAGCTTCCAGCGCGGCGATGTCGATCTTTTGCATCTTCATCATGGCTTCGCGCGCCCTCGCTGCTGCGGCCTTGTCGTCAGCCTGCAGGAGTTGCGGCAATCGCTCCGGCACGATCTGCCAGGACACACCAAACCGGTCGACACACCACGCGCACATGCTCTCCTCGCCGCCATCGGCGATCAGCGCATCCCAGAGCCGGTTTGTTTCTTCCTGACCTTTCGTCAGCACAGAAATCGATGCGGCCGGCGTGTGCTTGAACATGGGCCCGCCATTGAGGATCATGTAAGGCGCGCCGGCGAGCGTGAACTCGACGATCAACGGAGGCCCCTCTATTTCCGGCGTGAAGTTGCTTTCAACATAGCTATTATCCGGCAACAGCGAGACATAAAACGCCGCTGCCTCATGCCCGTTTTTATCGAACCAGAGACAAGTTCTGACTTTCGGTTGTTCGCTCATGGGTTTGTCTCGGCGAATTCGCCCGCTTCAATACGCGCAGCGAGATCGTCCAGCGTCTTGTTCCAGCTAGTCGTGTAGCCGGCGGCATTTGCGGCTTCGAGCGCGTCCCCATCCGGAAATTGGGTTTCTACCGTCAGCCGCGTTTTTTGTTGCAGCGCTTCGAACAGCACGGTGACACGCGCCCGGGGAGGAAGGCCGGCCCCGCAAGCCGTCGGCGCGTC
>JAUIEG010000270.1 GCA_030428745.1 Alphaproteobacteria bacterium | reverse complement strand
GGGCGTGCGATCGATCAGATCGAATGGGTGGTGAACGAGATCAAAACCAATCCATCTTCACGCCGGCTGGTGGTGAGCGCCTGGAACCCGGCTGATCTTGGCCAGATGGCCCTCGCGCCGTGTCATTGCCTGTTTCAGTTCTTCGTCGCGGATGGGCGGCTTTCATGTCAGCTTTATCAGCGGTCCGGCGACGTTTTTCTCGGCGTGCCTTTCAATATCGGATCCTATGCGCTGCTGACAGCAATGATTGCGCAGGTTTGCGATCTTGAACCGGGCGACTTTGTTCACACGCTCGGCGATGCGCATCTTTACTCGAACCATGTGGAACAAGCGCGTAAACAATTGACGCGCGAACCGGGCCCCTTGCCGAGGCTCGTTCTCAACCCGTCGGTCAAGGACATTTTCGGTTTTCGTTTTGAGGATATCGCGATCGAAGATTATGAGGCGCAGGCCCATATCAAGGCGCCGGTCGCCGTATGAGCACGCATATCCGGCGCGCCGCTCCGGGCGATGAAGCCCTGATCCTGAGCTTCATTCGCGACCTCGCGGACTACGAAAAGCTCTCTCATGAAGTTATCGCGACAGAGGCGCATCTGACCGCTACGCTCTTTTGCGATGCGCCGAAAGCTTTCGCCCTTATTGCAGAGGATGACGGCGCCCCTGTCGGTTTTGCGCTTTATTTCTTCAACTATTCGACTTTCCTCGGAAAGCACGGACTTTATCTCGAAGATCTTTTTGTGCGTGAGCGCGCGCGCGGCTGCGGCGCCGGCAAGGCGCTGCTGGCGGCGCTGGCGCAGATCGCACTCGAAAATGATTGCGGGCGAATGGAGTGGTCGGTCCTCGACTGGAATGCGCCGTCTATTGCTTTTTATAAATCTCTGGGCGCTGCGCCCATGGATGAGTGGACCGTCTATCGTCTTACAGGCGCGCCGCTTGCCGAGCTTGCCAAGGCGGCGACGTGAGTGTGCGGTTATGTCAAGCGGTGGCGGTGGCGCGCAACGGCGTTATTGGCGCCGAAGGCGGGCTGGCCTGGAAAATTTCCGATGATTTGAAATCGTTCAAGGCGGCGACCATCGGCAAGCCGATTATCATGGGCCGCAAGACATTTGACTCCATTGGGCGTCCTTTGCCGGGCCGGGATAATATCGTTGTCACCCGGTCGCCGTCTTTTGTCGCTGACGGAATATTCATCGCCCGGACGGTCGAGGGCGCCATCAAACTCGCGCGCGGGCTTGCGATGGAGCGGGACGCAGATGAAATCGCCATCATCGGTGGGGCCGAAATCTACGCCCAGACGCTTCCGCGGACGCAGCGGATTTACCTTACCCGCGTCGACGCCGAGGTCGAGGGAGATGTCTGCTTTCCAGAGATCGATTCGCGCGAATGGACCGAAACCGTTGTGGGCGCCTGCGAGAAAAACGACAAAAACGAGCATGCTTGCGAATTTGTCATTCTGGACCGGAAGTCCCGAATCTCGTCCAAAGAGCAGTAATTTTTAAGGATTTTAGCGACTCCGGATTCACGGCTTAACCGATAGAATAGGCAATAACGGTGTTTAGGCTCCAACTGGCGCGCCTTATGGCTTAGTCTTGGCGCCTGTCGCTTTCGGCATAGCCAGGCGATATCCGAAGGAAGGCGAGGAGGGGGACATGAAACGGGCGACATCAGCATCGGCGCTGGCGATCACGCTTGCTGCAATGGGTGCGGTCGAGAGCGCCTCGGCGAAAACCACCTGCACCCGCGGCGGCGACGCTCGTGTGATCGAGGTGGTCTCGCCGGGTGTCGTCGGCCAAAGCTGCGACGTGCGGTATACGCGCGGGGGCGGCTCCAATGTTTCAGTTCCCTATCATGCCGACAACTCCGACAGTTTCTGTTCCCGCAAAGCGGAAGAAATGACGAAGCGCCTCGCGCTTTCGGGATTTACCTGCCTGCAGACGGCGCCTGCCTTGCGCGCCGACGCTGCGCCGCCGGCTTCCGATTATGTTGTGGACGCCAAGCGCCCCGTGGCTGAGGTTGCGCCTCAGCCATCTCCAGCGCCGGTCGCGGCTGCACAAGCGCCCGCAGCTTCGCAAGTCGCGCCTCAGCAACTTGCGCAGGCCGTTGAACGTGCGGCTGTAAGCCAAGTGGAAGCGCCGGAAGCCTCCGCGAGTCTTGAAGATGAAATGAGCAAAATTCTGGCGCAGCCGCCGGTTGAAGAGGCCGTCACCGGCCCGGCGCAATTGGTGGCGCAGCACACTGAGCCGCCGGCGCGCCCGCAAGCATCGCCTGTCGGTCGTCTCGTTGGCGCTGAACCGGACGCCCCGCGTCCGGCGACCGCGGTGACCCAGGCAAGCGTTCAAGAGCCTGCGACCCAGCCCGAAGCCGTCGCTGAACCGGCGCCTGAACCGAAAAAGACTGCCGTAACACAAAGCCCGGCGCCAAAGGCCGCTTCGTCATCGCAATTGCGTGAACCCGCCGACGTTGTCCGGGCGACGCTGATGGCGCAGGCTGCCGCATGGAATGAAGGCGACCTCGATGGCTTCATGAGTTCCTACTGGAAGAGCGACGATCTGAAATTCGTTTCCGGCGTCAATGTGACCAGAGGCTGGAACGCCACCATGAAGCGTTATCGCGACCGTTATTCGGGTGGCGAAGGTCTCGGCCAGCTTGGTTTCGACAAGCTTGAAGTGAGGCTCATCACCGATGATGTCGCCATTGTCACCGGGCGTTTCAATCTTGCGCGCGGCAGTGAAACGTCAAGCGGCGCTTTCTCTTTGGTGATGCGCCGCGACGCCGGTTCATGGAAGATCGTGCACGATCACACGACGGCCGATCCGGCGCAGTAGGGCGCGTTTACGCAACGCCTGAGAATTTTGCAATTTGATCCGCTAGCTGATCGAAAGCTGTCGCTGCGGCGTGTTCGGTCGCTGCGACCGGCAATCCGTCATCAGACGCCTGGCGCAGGTCGGGATATAGCGGCACAGCGCCAAGAAATGGCGCGCCGAGATCTTTTGCCGCCCGTTCTGCGCCGCCTTCGCCGAACAGGAACTGTTTTGATCCGCCGGGACCTTCGAGCCACGCCATATTTTCAATAACGCCGATGACGGGCGTCTCTGTCTGGCGGAAGAGATGGACGCCGCGGCGCACGTCAGCCAGCGCCATTTCCTGCGGGGTCGAGACGATGACGGCGCCGGTCAGTTTTTTCGACTGGATCAGAGAAATATGCGCATCGCCAGTGCCGGGTGGCGTGTCGACGAGAAGAATGTCGAGCTCGCCCCAGTCCACATCGCTCATCAATTGCCGGAGCGCACCCATCACCATGGGGCCGCGCCACGCGACGGCCTGGTCCGGATCGACAAGAAAGCCGATGGACATGAGTTTGACGCCGAATTTTTCGAACGGAACGATCTTGTTATCCCGCATTTGCGGTTTGCCATCGATGCCGAACAGCGTCGGCAAAGACGGTCCGTAGATATCCGCGTCGAGGAGACCAGTCTTTAGCCCGCGCGCGGCAAGAGCGACCGCGAGGTTCGCCGCCACGGTGGACTTGCCGACGCCGCCCTTGCCTGAGGCGATGGCGACCATCGACTTTACGCCGGCAAGCTGGTCTCCGGCGGCTTCAATCCGCGGTTTTTGCTTGAGGCCGAATGGATTGTCATGGCCGCCCTTTGCAGGCTGCTGGGGCTGGGCCTCGCTGTGGGCAGTCGCAACAGCCGAAACGCCCGTCACGCCGGGTGCGGCGGCGGCGGCGTCCTCAGCCGCCTTGAGCAGGGCTTCCGCGGCGCGTCTGTCCCCGGCAGGGACCTCCAGCGTAAAGCGCACCTTGCCCTCCTCATCCGCCGAAAGACCGCTCACAGCGCCTGAGGCGATGATATTGCGGCCGGAGGCGGGGTCCTTAATGGCGGAGAGAGCGGCTCGTACGCGCAGAATGAGGCTGCCAGACACGGAGGATACCCTTTGAAATCCTTAAAAAAAACGCACCGGGCGCGTTGCGCCCGGCGGAATCGGTAACATATATACGACGCAAATCTGGTTCTTCCACCGGCGCCCGCCTGACAAACGGCTGAATGGCGCGAATTCTTCATGAGAGAGAGGCTTGAATGCCCTGGCAAGACAATTCCGGTAATCGCGGCGGCGGCCGCGGACCTTGGGGACAGCCGCCCCGCGGCGGCAATGGCGGCCCCAATAATGGAGGGGGACGCGGCGGCGGCGAGCCCCCCGATCTTGAGGATCTGCTTCAGGCCTCGCGTCAGCGCTTGAAGCGCGCTTTCCCGCGCGGTGGGCGCGGCGGTCCCGGCGGAGGACAGGGTGGCGGCATGATGCCGCCGAATAAGGGCGTGATCGGTCTTATCGCCGCCGGCCTTGTGGCTTTATGGCTTTTCACCGGTGTTTATCAGGTGGCGTCAGACGAACTCGCCGTCGTCACCACCTTTGGCAATTATGAGGAGGTGAAGAGCCCGGGCCTTCATTGGCGTATTCCTTCGCCTATTCAGAATGTGCGCAAGCAACAGGCGCTTTCCGTACGTGACATGCCGGTTCCGGCGGCGGGCCGTCGCGGAGGCCAACTCTCACCCGGCTTGATGCTGACGGGCGACAAGAACATTGTCGACGTCGCCTTTACCGTTCAGTGGAAGATCAAGTCCGAGCTGGTGCCTGAGCAAGGCGCGGAAATGCCGGGCGTCGCGCAATACACCTTTAACATCGATGATCCTGAAGCGCTTGTCAGAATGACTGCAGAGGCGGCCATGCGTGAAGTGGTGGGGCGCAATACGCTCGATTTCGTGCAGACCGAAGGCCGCACCGAGG
>JAUIEG010000269.1 GCA_030428745.1 Alphaproteobacteria bacterium | reverse complement strand
CGTCGCGCTTCTTGGCCGAACCGGGCGCGCCGGAACTCGGCACGGATGACGGCGGCGTGTGATCTTTCGGATCAAGCGGATCCTCGCGAACAATGGTCTCGCCATTGAGGATCTTGTTGATCTCATCGCCGGTGAGCGTTTCAAATTCAAGCAGCGCCTGGGAAAGTTTTTCCCAGTCTTCGCGGCGGTCGGTCAGGATCTTTTTCGCAAGATCATGCCCCTCGGTGACGAAGCGCTTGATTTCGTCTTCGATGAGCTTCGCCGTATCGGTGGAGATCGTCTTCGAGCGTGCGATGGACTGACCGAGGAACACCTCGCCCTCATCTTCGGCGTAAGCGATAGGGCCCAGCTTTTCCGAAAGCCCGTATTGCGTGACCATGGCGCGCGCAATCTTGGTCGCCATTTCGATGTCGGAGGAGGCGCCGGAGGTGACTTTCTCCTTGCCGAATTTCAGCTCCTCGGCGACGCGGCCGCCCATGGCCATGGCGATGCGGCCGGTCATTTGTTCATATGACATGGAATAGCGGTCGCGTTCGGGCAGGGATTGCACCATGCCGAGCGCGCGACCGCGCGGAATGATCGTCGCCTTGTGCACAGGGTCATTGCCCGGCACACAAATCGAAACCATGGCGTGACCAGCCTCGTGATAGGCGGTGAGCATCTTTTCTTCTTCGGTCATGACCATGGAGCGGCGTTCGGCGCCCATCATGACCTTGTCCTTGGCGTCGTCGAATTCCTTCGCTGTGACGAAACGCTTGCCGCGCCGCGCCGCAAGCAACGCCGCCTCGTTCACAAGGTTCGCCAGATCGGCGCCGGAAAATCCGGGCGTGCCGCGCGCGATGGTGCGGATGTTCACATCCGGCGCCAGCGGAACTTTTTTCGCATGGACATTGAGAATTTTTTCGCGGCCCGTGACATCCGGATTGGGCACGACGACCTGACGGTCGAAACGGCCGGGGCGCAGAAGCGCCGGGTCGAGAACATCCGGACGGTTGGTCGCTGCGACTAGGATGATGCCTTCATTGGCTTCAAAGCCGTCCATTTCGACAAGAAGCTGGTTCAGCGTCTGTTCGCGTTCGTCATTGCCGCCGCCAAGACCGGCGCCGCGATGACGGCCCACCGCATCGATCTCGTCGATGAAAATAATGCAGGGCGCGTTCTTTTTCGCCTGCTCGAACATGTCGCGCACGCGGCTTGCCCCGACGCCGACGAACATTTCAACGAAGTCCGACCCGGAAATGGTGAAGAACGGCACATTGGCTTCGCCGGCAATGGCGCGCGCCAGAAGCGTCTTACCTGTGCCGGGAGGACCGACAAGGAGCGCGCCCTTGGGGATCTTGCCGCCGAGGCGCTGGAACTTCATGGGGTCTTTCAGATATTCGACGATCTCTTCGAGTTCTTCTTTCGCCTCGTCGATGCCGGCGACGTCGTCAAACGTAACACGGCCCTGACGCTCGGTCAGGAGTTTCGCGCGTGACTTGCCAAAGCCCATGGCCTTGCCGCCCGCGCCTTGCATCTGGCGCATGATGAACAGGAAAAAGGCGAGGAAGATAAGAAGCGGCAGAATGTTGATGAGAAGCGAGAGCAGCAGGGGCAGCTCTTCTTCTTTCTCGATGGTCGTCGTGATGCCGGCGTCGTTCAAACGCTCAGCCGCTGCGGTCTGGCCGTCTTCGGGAATGGTGGTGACGAATTCCGATCCGTCGGCGAGCGTGCCGGTGACCTGCCCTTGCGCGACCTTGGCTTCGGAAATGCCGCCATTATCAATGCGGCTCACAAAGTCCGAATAATTGAGCTGGGTCGGCTGCGGCCCGGGTGTTGAAAATTCAAATAGCTGTAGCGCCACCACAAAGAAGACGATGACGAGGCCCCAGATGAGAATGTTGCGTCCGTTCATTCGAAGTCTTCTTTCCTCTTAATGTCTTGGCGCATCTCAATATCTGCGCGGGGGCGGTGCAGGGAAATCCCTTAAACCGTAGTAGATAGGCGTTAAGAAATGCCAGCGCCATAAGCTTGGCTGCAAAAGACGGCTTTTCTACGAAAATCTAACAATCCGGCCCAGAAAACGCTCCCTTGTGAGAGACCGACAGGTCAAAATTTCGTTGTCCATAAATGGGAGCGCCGGCGCGCCAATCAATACGCCGTCCTGCACGAGGCCCGGCAGGGCGGCGAGCGCCTCTGGGGGGCCGCGGAAAAGCCCCGCTCGCGGCCCCAGAAAAGCAGGCGCATCATGCCCCAAAGGCGCGATTTGAAGCCCAGAGGCCGCTTCGCAGGGGGCGATCACAAAACGGCGATCCCAGAGCAATGGCCCATCGAGGCTTAGCGGGGCCAGCGGCGCCACCCCGGCCCGGCCTGTGAGGGCCGCAGGCTCCCTCAGGAACCAGAGGCGGCCCCGCCAGCGCATGACCAGCGCGCCGCCCAATGTCGCCTTCCGGGGCGCCGCGGCGCCGTCACCCGCCGCCTGCGCCGCCGCCTCCAGCGCCCCCTCCGGCGGATAGACGCCCCCGCCCACCGCATGGATCAGCCGGCGCGCGAGCCCTTCCGCGCCGGGGCGGTCTTCTTCCCAGCGGTCCAGCGAAACGCCGCCCCAGCCGTAAAAGCAGCCGCCAAAACGATCGAACAGCGCATCCTCCTGCGCGCGGGCGGCGTCTTCAGCGGTCCTGAGTTTTTTTGCAGACGCCGCCAGCGACGGCGCCGTCAGCAATTCCTGTTCGGCGAGCGCGGCCAACAGCGCCCGCACCCGCACGCGCTCGAAGCGGTCATCGAGATTTGAAGGATCGTCGAGATAGTCCTGTCCGATCTTGTCGAGATAGGCCGTCACGCTCTCGCGGCTGAAGGAGAGCATGGGCCGCAACAGGCGCAACGGCTCGCCCGGCCCCGCTGCGACGCAATTTTCTTCGCGCATGGCGGAAAGCCCCTTGAGCCCGGCGCCGCGCGCAAGGCGCATAAACAATGTTTCTGCCTGATCGTCTTCGCTATGGGCGGTGAGGAGCGCATCGCAGCCATGGGCCTGCGCCGCCTCAATCAACAAGTTGTAACGCGCTGCGCGCGCCGCCGCCTGCACGCCCGAGGACGGCTTGTCGCCCTCCCACCGCAAGGTGAGATGCGCAAGCCCTGCATCCTCGCACCATTGCTTCGCCTGCGCCGCCTCATCAGCCGCTTCAGCGCGCAGCCCGTGGTCAACCGTCAACGCCAGAACTGTCGCACCGGTTTGTTTCGCATAGGCTGCGGCGAGCCGCGCCAGCGCTATAGAATCGCGGCCGCCGGAAATGGCGACCGCAAACCTATCGGGAATGTTCACCGATTGGAGACGCGCAAAGAACGCCGTTTCCGTTAGCGCAGGCGACGCCGCAGTCACCGCCTATTTGCAATCGATGCGCGCCATTTCGAGGTCAGCGCGCTGCACAACCGGCGACGGCGCGTTCGGATGCTTCGCTTTCATGGTCTTGAAGACCGTGCACGCTTCCGTCGACTTGTCGAGACGCGCGAAAGCGGTGCCGAGTTTCAGATAGGCTTCGGCCGAGCGCTGATCATTGGGATAGTTGCGGATATGCGCAATGAAGGCGTCCGCAGCGGCGGCGTTTTCACCAAGCGCGAGATGGATTTCGCCGAGACGGAACTGCGCATCCGCCGTACGCGGATGACTGGGAAACGCTTCCACATAAAGCGTGAACGCCGCCTTGGCGCGCTGATAGTCGCCGGCGAGCAAAAAGCCTGAGGCGTAATCGAAGGCCGCATTGGGATCGAGCGGCAAGGCGATGTCATTCGGGTCGCCGGCCGCCGCGCCCATTTGCGCCGCTGATGATTGCGAAATCTGATCGTCGATCGGATCGTCGCCCGCCGCATCCGCGCCCGGCATGAGCGATACCGGACCGCTCGAGGAACCGCCAGAGACGCCATTCGAGAAGTCGCCGGGGGTCTGATAATTGGTGTCGCCCGCCAACACGGCGCTGACAGCGTCGAGACGGGTGTTGGCCTGATCCAGCTCATATTGCAGGCGTTCAATCTCGCCGGTCATGTCCTGAAGCTGGCGCTCAAGCTGGGAGATTTTCAAGACCGCCTGGGATTGTCCCGACAGCGCCTGCTCGGCTGCGGCGAGGCGCGCCTGGAGATCGCGAATATCGTCTTTCGTTCCGGCGGCGGCCGGCGCTGACAAAAGGAAAGCGGCGGCGAATGTCACAGCGGCGGTTCTGATAAGCGTCATAGTCTAACCCTCGAACTTCAGCGAAGCAGTATCGCCCATTTTCTTATGGCGCAAAATAGGGCGAAAAAACGCCCGCTTCTCCTCCTGCGCCCAAAAAAGAGAAGGCGCGCCGGTCAACAAGTGACGGCGCGCCCCTTTTAATCAATCGCCACTCGGCGCGCCAATTAGGCGCCGGCGCCGGTGATCGTCGTCGTAGCGTTACGGTTCACCGACCATGCGGCTTCCGTCGAACGCGGATCAATCGGGCGTTCCTTGCCGTAAGACACGGTGGTGATGCGCGAGGCGTCAACGCCGAGGCTCACGAGATAGGATTTCGCAGCCTCTGCACGGCGAGCGCCGAGCGCAAGGTTGTATTCGCGGGTGCCGCGCTCATCGCAGTTGCCGGCGAGAAGAATGCGGGTTTCCGGATATTCCTTCAGCCAAGCCGCCTGACGCGCGAGCGTCGCCTGAGCTTCACCAGTCAGGGTGTATTCGTTGTAGCCGTAGAAAACGCGGTGTCCGGCGGAATTTTCAAGATCCGCCTGGCTGCCCGGAACCGGGCCAGCCGGTTGCGTGGATGCAGACGTATCAGCGCCCGCCGACGCG
>JAUIEG010000268.1 GCA_030428745.1 Alphaproteobacteria bacterium | reverse complement strand
ATCAGCGACAGCGGCAAGACCCTCGGCAGCCTCTTCGACGTCTTCAATTTCGTATTCGGCATCGTATTCGGCCTTGGTCTGCTCTGGCATCCTGGGCATGATTGACAGATCCATGAAGCAGGCGCCGCCCATCAAAAAAGTGACCGCCTTGCGGCTGTGCGGCTTCTCCTCAAGGCTGTCAAAGTTAATCTCCAAACGCTCTGCCAGCGCCGTTACCAACACGCCGTCCGGCGAAGCCGTTTCCGTCCATGGAATTGCGACAAGGTCCAAATCTCGCTGCATCGAGCCATGCACTGCAATCGCATAGCCGTGCTCTTTCGCGACAACTTGAATATCCGCCAAACGGTGACTGTAGAGCGCAGGCATCAATGTTGGCAGCGGTTTATTCATCGTGCCTCCGTTTAACGTGTCGGAAAGGGCCACCATCCGGCCCGCTGATGATGAAAGCCAATCAGGCGCTCGAAACGCTGGCAACGCCCCCAGCGGATCGCCATCGAAAATGGTCCGACCTGAATCGTGAAGCGCCCGCCAATCGAGTTGAACATGACGCCGGCGCCGATCTGCCAGCTTCGGAAGTCTGACCAAAATTCGATGCGGCTCATGATCTGCCTCTCGTTACTCGTTGCTGAAGAGGGTCCAGCCCTCGAAAAAATCATTCAGGAAACAGCTCGCGAGCCGCAGCTCGGAGGAACGCTTTTGCAGCGCTTCCATTTCCGATTCCTCGCCGGCGCAGAAAGTCCACATTTCGCCGTCGAGATCACTGTTGCGCGTGCCGCCGTCGAGGCTGGCGAGCCCTTTCTCGATCGACGGAAGAAACTCCGTCCAGCGCGCAGGAATCGACGACGCATTCCGAGACGGCCAATGCGGCCCGCCGCCATCACAGCGCATAACATTCAGCGCAAAGATAATTGCCGGATGCGTGGCGAGCCGGATGACCTCGAAGTCGCCTTCGATGCTTGGCTCTAAGTCAGCAATTGCGCCTTGCATGATCTGCCTTTCCTTAATTGGGTGGAAGCCGCCGGGTGCTACCCGTTTCACCGCGCGTCTCACCGGAGGGGAGTCGAACCACTTCACGCGGATTTACGGCTTCCATGATCTGGCTCCTTTTAACAATATGTGCCGCAATCCGAATCGCATTCGCTCGGGTCCGATTTCGGACACCGCCCGTCACGCTTCGGACAGATGCGAACGGCCCCGGTCACTGGCGCCGATGCGCTGCGCTCAACAGCGTCAAGATGGCAGTCGAGCCAGTCCAGATTGTCGGCCAAAATCTCGCCGCCAAGCGTCGGCCCCCATTCCTGCGTATCGGAAACAAGCTGCGCAAATTCTCGTAGCTGACGCTCGACCGAGCGAAGCTTGTGAACATAGTCGTCAGGAATGAAAATCTGCCGCGCCATAATCTGCCTCCCGTTAAAGCGTTTCGCCGTTACGCTCGCGTTCCCACATTTTGAACACGGCGCGACGGTTGTCATCGTCCGGAATTTTGCAGCCCTTCTGACAACACAGCATCATGTCGTCGGGACCTATCCGGGTCTTGCACCGGCCGCACATGGGCGCCGGACCGTAAGGGTGAAGCTGTTGCCAATGCAGCGACAAATCCCACAGCCAGAGAAACGAGATGGAGAAACTGCCGCTGCCGTCCGGCGCTTCCCATTCCCGGCGCTGCCAGAACTTGCGCTTGAAATGCGTCCGCTTTTGGGATTTGAGAGAGACAAACCATCCCCATGTGATCGAGAAAGACGGATGATAGGACACGATCAGCAGGTCGCCCTGATTATCCTTTTGCAGGTAGCGGAACGATGGCCGGTTCGGCGGCGTCCAGTCTTCGACGCCGAACGTCTCGCGCCAGTTTTCCGTTGTCGCGTCGATGGACATGACGGCTCCTAAAAAGCTTTGAAACAAAGGAAGACGCCGACGGCGCCGACCGCAACCGGCACAAGCACCCATGGCAATGCCCGCTCGGCTTCGGCGTGATTGGTGACGGACCCCATGGCGATGGCCATGAACATCAGCGCCGCGCTCGCGAAGCCGCCGAGCGTCGTCAGCACCGCGACGATTTTGAAAACGATGTCGGCCATTCTGCCTCCGATTAAGCAATCTGCCGCTTTTCGCGGAGCTCAGATTCTTCGTACTTCCGCTGCCGCTCATCTTCGGCCCGCTGCAACATGGCCGCCTGCCTAAAGGCTAGGGCGTGTTTGTTCGCCTCAAATTTTGGGCCGTTGCCGACGCCTGCGTCGCGAAGCTCCGCCTCGTCTTCCCATCTCTTCGCGAGAGCGTCCAACTCATCCGCCGAAAGAAGCTCCGCCTCAACGCCCTGACCTTCCGCAAAAGCTGCACGAATTGCCGCTTCATATTCTTCAGCCGGCACTACGGCGAAGGGCGGGTTATCTTTATTTTCGAGACGCCAGAGGTTCGGGTCGCCTTGCAACAACTCCGCTTCATCGGTCCAGATTGCGACGTAGGATTTCATCCTGCCTCACATTATGCTGCGACCGGACGCTTCCACGTCCAGTCTGAATAGCCGCCATTTTTGACCCGATCCCGTAAGACAGAGCCGACGAGAATCCCGACTCCCTCAGCGATCGAGCGGCACGGTCCCGTTGAGATGGAATAGGTCGCATCGTCGCCGCAGTTCCATGAACTTTCACCCTTGCCGGGGAACGGAATGCCGTCAGGGATCTCGATCTCGACTCGCACGACTTTCCGCATGAACCAGCGCGGCCGTTTCCACGTCCATTCCTGCAGCTTGGCAGAGGCTGGATAGGCGCGCTCTGGCATCGGAATCAAAACGTCACGCGCTTCTAAATCGCGATGCTCGCACTTCGTTCGGCCAAGGAAGAAATCGGCGAAATTGAAACTCCCTTCACGCCAGCGCGGTGTATCGCTCGTCCATGACATTGGATTGGTCCAGAAGCGCCAGAACAGCGACCCGCTATGAAGACTGATGCTGATTTCGCGCGCATCATCAAACCCGCGAAACTTTTTAATCGGGAATGAAATATAGAGTGACGCAAGACCGAAACGAAGGCTGGCAGTCCAGTCTTCCTCCGCACCAAGACCAATGCCGAAAGCGCCAGTCAGGCCAGCCGCTTCAATCGAAAAAACTGTCTTGTCTTTGTGGTAGAGCCACCAGCGAAAATTGCGGCCATCAACATGTTTATGGGTGCGAAATTTCATCGTGCCTCCGATTAGCCGTTTTCGCGACGCTCTTTGCGACGCTCAATTTCATCCACCATCGCCTCACCTAACTCGCAGGCGTCGTGTGCAATAGCGGTTTCATCGGCGCGCTTATCACCCGACGCCAATAGCCCAATCATGGCGGCTGCCGAGAAAAGCTTTGTGTCCTGATCTCTTTCGTAGTTCGACATGATCTGCCTCCGATTAGTGCTTGAAGTCGCGCGAGGCGCGTTGAAATTTATGGGCCGCCGCAAGCGCCTCGCCGCGCGTCTTGAAACCGTCTTTCGGATCGTCGGCGTTCCGGACAAACTTCCCGCCGATCTTCGGATAGAAGCGCTCGTCGAAACCCTGATCCGGCCCCGCGTTGCCCTGATAAACATGGCAGCGGCGGGTGCTGAAAAACTGTCGTTTCGCTTCAAATTCCTGCGGCGTCATCGACCTGCCTCTCGTGACTATGCCGCCGCAGCGGGCTTTTCGAGCCGAAATCCGGCGGCGTTGCGGTGACCGCCGCCGCCCATTGATCGGGCGATTTCAGACACGTCCATCCGGCTGTCTTCTGACCGCAGTGAATAGGTGACACCTTCATAGGAGCGAACAACGCATGCTGCGAACGGCGCGTCAGGATTACGCTTCAAAAGCTGGTGCGCGGTCTCTGAAACAAAGTCATAGGAACACGCCGCAACAGGCACTTTGTGCCCGGCGACCTCTTCCTCAAATGCGGTGTCGCAGATGTTCGAGACGATTTGCTCAATATAGCGCCGGACGGTTATCCCCTCCTGCACAAGCTCCGCAGACCGGCCGACAAGGTCGTCGAAGGTTTCGAGGTCGCGAGGGTAAGACCTCAAGGCCGCCGATATGTCTTTTGTGAAAGGCAAATTGAACCGCCAGAGATCCCGATCTTCAACTGCGGCCAATAGTTCCGGCATTTCATCGACGCCGTGCGCATACTCCCAAGCCAACCGAGCGCCTGACTTGTTCATGTCAAAATGAACGCCAACGCCTGACATAAGCCGATAGCAACGCTCCGCCGTTAATGCTCCCCCCACGCATTCAAGACGAATGAAGGCTTCGAGTTCTTTTTCCGCAGACTTGTGATGATCGAGAACGATGATGCGCTTTGCTTTTTCCTGCAGCTCCGCCATGACATCAGCCTTGAAGCTGAAATCGACAATAAGCACATCTTTGCCGGTCACATCCGGCGGCTCCTGCCCGTATTGGCAAGCGACATATTCGGTGTAGCTCGCGCCCCAGCGCGCCCAGATCGCCCATGCCGCCGCGATGCCGTCGTCACAATTCGCGTGATAAATGCAAATGTCTGGCGCTCTCATGATCTGCCTCTCATGCCGTCTTTACGAACTGTCGATCGATGCGCTCAATCTCGGCCACGATCAGGGCCGCAGCGCGGATCAAATCTGTGCGCGCGTTCTTAGGCTTCCACCAAGCCATATCCCAACACCAGCCGACCATGCGCGGATCTTCAATCGGCGTGCCGTTGGCGGGATAGAGAACGCATGAAGCGTTGAGCGCATACGCCGCCCCGGCGCCAGCAAGCTCGCCAGCGTCATGATCGTCATCGTGCCTATAATCGAAACCCTCGATAGCCTGCTGACG
>JAUIEG010000267.1 GCA_030428745.1 Alphaproteobacteria bacterium | reverse complement strand
AGGGAAAGTGTCCCTCGCGCTGCAAAAGGAAAACCAATAGTCCCGCGCCCCGCGCGTCAGGCAATTAGTTCGTAGGCGGATTGAATTATGGCGAGACGGAATATTTCATCGGCGGCCGAAGAGGAAGAAGACGTCAATGTGACGCCGCTTCTCGACATCGTCTTCATCATGCTGATCTTTTTCATCGTGACGTCGACTTTCGTCAAGGAGCCGGGCATTGAGGTTGACCGCCCCGAAGCCCTTACCGGCGAGGAGCGCAAGCTGGCCTCCATCATTGTGGCGATCTCGGAAGATGACGAAATCTGGATCAACAAGGAACTCGTGGAGCTGGACGAGGTGCGCGCGGTTGTCGAGCAGTTGCGCCGTGAAAACCCCAGAGGCACGGCGGTTGTTCAGGCTGACTCGAAATCGAAAACCCGTCTTTTAGTTGAAGTGGTGACGCAAATCCGGTCCACCGGTGTTGCGGACGTCGCCGTTTCCACAGAAGACGCTTAAGGAGAACGGCAGATGGGATCTCTCATTCGCTTGCTTATCGGCGTACCAGGCGCGGTTATCGTCACCGGCGGGCTGTTCCTCTTCATGGCTGCGATGATTAAGGGGCCGACGCGCCTCAACGAGGAAGAAGACTCGATCAATATCAATATCACGGCGCAAATCGACGATACGGACATCAACAACGCCAATCGCGATATCAAGCGCCCGACGCTCGATGCGCCGCCGCCGCCGCCGCCGGCCGTTAACGACCCGTCGAACCGTCCGGCGCTGAACGGCGTCGCCGCGCAAATTCCGACGATCAACGCCAATTTGAATATCGGCTCGGGCTTCAACCCGGACCGCGACGCCCAGCCGCTGGTGCGCATTCCGCCCCAATATCCGGAACGCTGCATGAACCGGGCGAAGTCTACGGAAACGGTGCTGGTCCAGTTCGATGTGACGCCTGACGGGCAGACAACGAATATCGAAGCTGTAGACAGCTCTAACAGTTGTCTTAACCGTGCGGCGATCCGTTCCGTCGAGCGCTGGAAATATCAGCCGAAGATTGTCGATAACCAGGCGCAATGGCGCCGCGGGGTGCAAACCGCGATCACGTTTAACCTTGCGGACGACTAGAGGATGCCGCTCGGTGCTTGACGCGATCAACCGGTAATGAACAGAGGTCGAGACCGCAGGATGAAAAAAATGCGTGGGAACTATCGTAAGCTAGGATTTTCGGCGGTCGCCTCCGTCGCCGCTGGATTGATGATGGCGACGGCGCCGACTGCTGTGCTGGCGCAACCGGCGCAATGCGATGCGGAAGAGAGCGGGCCTTCGAAAACACTGTCGCCGCGTGTCGGGCAGGAAATTCAGAAACTGTATGAGTTCATGCAGAACGATCAGTACAATGAGGCGCTCGCCGGCTTCAATAATCTGATCGCGAGCCGCGGCGACTCATTCAGCGCTTATGAAAAATCGACGGTTTATGAGCTGCGCGCCAACGTCAAAATCAACCTTGAAAATTACACAGGCGCGCTGAGCGACCTTCAGACGGCGCTGAACACCAATGGCCTGCCGCCTGCGCGGAACAATCAGCTGCGCTATTACATCGCCCAGCTGAATTTCCAGGCTGAACAATATCAAACGGCGATCAGCGGGCTCAATCAGTGGATTCAGCTCGCGCGCACCTGCGGCGTGACGGTCGATCCCAACGCCTATTACCTGCTCGCCGCCGCCTACACCCAGATTTCGCCGCCGAACTACCGGCAGGCGGTGGGGCCCGCGGAACAGGCGGTCGCCGGCATGGGCGCCGAACCGCGCAAAGGCTATTTCGACCTGTTGAACCTTGTCTATTCGGAGCTCGGGAACAACGCCAAGCGCGCGCCTTTGCTTGAGCGCATGGTCAATTACTGGCCTGAGGACAAGGGCTACTGGACGCAGCTCTCCGGCGCCTATTCGGTGCAGAACAAAGACCGCGAAGCGTTTTCGGTTCTTGAGGTCGCCTATCGCGCCGGTCTTATTGAAACTGAGAATGAAATCCTGACGCTGGTTCAGTATTATTCGTTCTTCGACAATCCTTATCGCGGCGCCAGGTTGCTTGAGCGCGAAATGAACGCCGGCAACGTCAAGCGCGTGCAGAAGAACCTCGTGCTTCTGTCGCAGCTGTGGAGTCAGTCCCGCGAACACAAGAAGTCGATCCCGATCCTGCGCGAAGCGGCGAACAACGCCTCCAATGGTGAGCTTTCTTATCGCCTCGGCATGGTTCTCCTCGCTGACGAACAATACGCCGCGTCCGAGCGTGCGCTTGTGACGGCGTTGAACAAGGGCGGCATGGACCGCAAGGACACAGGCGATGCGTGGCTGCTTCTCGGCACCGCGCGTTTCAGCCAGGCGGGTCCCAGCGACACAGCGATCTGGTCGCGCGCACGCCAGGCGTTTGTGCGGGCGCAGGCCTATGACAATGCGCGGCGCCGGGCGTCAGACTGGATTACCTATATCGACGCCGTCGTCGACACTTACTGGACGCAGCTCGGTCAGGAATGGGATTCGAATATCGCGGCGTGTGAAGACGACTTCGCCCGCTTCGAACGCGACGCCCGCATTCGCGAACTGCAAAACCGTGCGCCAAGCCAGGAAGATCTGGATCGCGAAGCGGCCCGCCGCGCCGAATGCGCCGCGCTTAAGGAACAGGGCCGTCCGAGCCGCAACAATCCCGCAGGCGGCGGCGGCTCCGACACCGAATCGGCTCCGGCTGACACTGATGAGGCGACCGAAGAAGAAGACGCCTCAGCAGACGAAGAATAAGCCGGCAATCTCCGGCCCACAAAAAAGGCGCCCCTTGGGGCGCCTTTTTTCATGTTCGATTTCAGGGCTGATTTTTCAATCTCCGCGCCAGAGCCAGGGGCGGCGGCGTTCAGATCCGGTTAATATTCGTTGCGTTCGCCGAGGATGCGCCCGCCGTCGCTTGCTTCCGGGGTCTGGGTTGAGCATTCGAGATAGCCGTGGCGCCAACCTGCGCGATACGCCTCGTCATTTTTAAAGGCGTAGGCGTCGCGCTTTTGCTTGGTGGAGAAGCTTTTGTCCTCCTCCGTCGCCGTCAGGCAGCCATCGCCATACCCCATGGAATAGCTCGGCGATTCACGCAAAGCCGCCATGTCGGCCGTCGACGCGCAGGACGCCACCGAAGCGGCGGCGAGCGTCGCCAAAAGCGCCTGTGCGGCGGTCTTCAAAAATGTGTTTGATATCAATTGATTAGAGCGCTTCACGGGGATTTTTGCTTTCTTCCGGCTACGACGCCGGACCTTAGCACCCGAAGACCAATAGGTCTTCGAAAACCGGCCCTAAAAGTGAAATCCCTCGTTAACGGTGTTCCGGTTACAACGGTTTTGCGCCGGGGTTCCGCGCACGAGAAAGGCGAAATCCGCATCTATGACCGATTTTGACGCCGATGAGATTCGCGCCGGCGCACCGACAAACACGAAGTCGGACGTCGGGGCCATGCTGACGCCGCTGTCGCCCTCGGGGCCCAGCGTGCGCACCCTTATGGTCAGAAAACTGACGGATATTGTCGTCCTGCCATCGGCCAAGATTTCGTCCAACGAACGCTCGCTCGTCGCTGATATTCTTCTCCATGTTCTCGACAAGGTGGAGGAGCCGATCCGGATGGAGGTCGCCGAGCGCATCTCCAGGGTTTCGGAATGCCCGCCGGCGCTGGTGCGCATGCTGCTCCTTGATGAGCCTGCGATTGCGGAGAAGATCACCGCCTCGGCGGAGAATTTGCCCGAGGCGCTGCTGATCGAGGCGGCGCAACAAGGGAACATGGCGCACCGGGTGATGATCGCCAAGCGGATCGATCTGTCGACTTCGGTCGCCGATGCGTGTCTCGCGTTTGACGAAATCGATGTCTGCAAACAGGTTCTGAAACGCGAAGAGTGCACGCTGTCGCCGAATGCGGTGAACAAGCTTGTGGCGTTAAGCGCCACCAGCAAGGAAGTGCAAGCGTCGCTGTTGCGCCGGCGCGAGCTGGAGCCCGCCCATGGCTTTATCATGTTCTGGTGGGTCGACGCCGAGCGTCGCCGCCGCATTCTGACGCGCTTCGCGCTTGACCGCGCCGTTGTTCAGGATGCGCTCGCCGATCTTTATCCGCGGGTTTTCCGCGGCGGCGATCCCGATACGGTCGTCAAAGACATTCTGGTGCTTTCCGAACGCCGCCATCGCCCGCGCGGCGTGAATGGCGAGCCCGTCTCTATGGACGTCGTGCGCAAAACGCTCGCGGCCGCCTGCAAATATCCCGCGCAGGAAATCATCGACGCCGTTTCCATGTTGGGCGGCATCAGCCGGGACCTGTCGTCGCGCATTCTGCGTGACGCCGGGGGTGAACCTTATGCGGTCTTGTGCAAGAGCCTTGGCGTGCCGCGCGACGATTTTTACGCCTTCTTAACTGAGGCTGCCGACGGGCCGGAAGCGCAGGAGCGAGCTGAAGATCTGCTTGCTGTCTTTGATTCCATGGCGCGCGACTTCGCCCGCGCTGTCTTGAGATACTGGGACTGGGACACGAACCCGCGCATCGCGCATATCACGCGGTTGATGTCGGCCATCCAGAGCGACCTCAAAATCAACGATATCAGCGATCTGTCGTCGTCTTTCGGTTAAACATCATTCCCGCAATGCGCCGGTCGACGAGCGTGTAAGGCGCTCATCTTTGTACGCCCCATCGGCTTTAAGCCTCGCTTAAGGGCTTTACCATATAGAACACCTGCTGGCGGCGGCCTTGCGTATCTAGGTTGCTGCCGGCATATTTATTCAGCCTTTATGC
>JAUIEG010000266.1 GCA_030428745.1 Alphaproteobacteria bacterium | reverse complement strand
ATCACAAACATCTATTCTGTTCTGGACGTCATGCAGCGTATCGGCATGCCGCTCCTGGTGCATGGTGAAGTCACCGACGGCGACGTCGACATCTTTGATCGCGAAGCGGTGTTCATTGACCGCGTCATGAAAAAAGTGGTTGCGGATTTTCCGGAGCTTAAGGTCGTCTTCGAACATATCACCACTTCGGACGCAGTTGAGTTTGTGAAGTCCGCCGGACCGAATATTGCGGCGACGATTACGCCGCATCATTTGCACATCAACCGCAACGCCATTTTTCAGGGCGGCATCCGGCCGCATCAGTATTGTCTGCCGATCGCAAAGCGCGAGCAACACCGGCTGGCCCTGCGCGCGGCCGCTGTGTCAGGCTCGCCGAAATTCTTTCTCGGCACTGATACAGCGCCACATACAATTAGCGCCAAGGAGGCGGCCTGCGGATGCGCAGGCATTTTCAACGCGCCCTTCGCCCTTGAGAGTTACGCGGCGGTCTTCGAAGAGGAGGGCGCGCTCGACAAATTCGAAGCTTTCGCCTCGGAACACGGCCCAAGATTTTATGGCCTGCCGCTCAATGAGGGCGAGGTTGTTTTGGAGCGAAGGGAATCAATCGTTCCAGATGCGTTGGGCGCCGATGATGCGCGCCTCACGCCGTTTCACGCCGGACAAAAACTGAACTGGCGGCTGGCCGGTTCCTAAAAGCGTTTCACGACATCAGCTTATTGTTCGGTCGCCGGCGTAATCACATAGGGCGACGTCGTAAAACTCTCGGTTTCCTGTTCCTGACGCAAGGCCTCGGTGAGGCGCGTGACGATGACGTCGCCTTGTGCGGCGCGCCCGGCGGCGTAATCGCGCGCACGCCGATCGCAGGCGGGATAGCGGCGCTGGGCGGCGCGATAGCCCTTGTTAAATTCCTGCACGAGTTGTTCGCGCTCGGCGTCCTGGGGTTCTTCGAGCTCAATCATTTTTTTCATGCGCTCGCGCCAGACATCGGCCTCGTATCGCGGATCGCAGGTGCGCCGGAGATGGTGCATTTCACCAAACAGCTCCGCGAGCGCGGAAAGATCGCGCTGGCGCTGCTGATAGGTTTCAAGATCCTGCGCCGACGCCATGGAGAAAGGCGCGGCGAGCAAAGCGAGACCAGCGATGATGATGCGACGGGACATGAGGCTCCTATTTCACGGCAAATATAGCCGGATTATGACGAATTTCCGAATTTAACGCGCCATTCGGCGGCCCGATCCATGGCCCGGCGCGTTGTGTCCCAGGAAATCCGGGCCTTGGCCTCCGCAAAGGGGACAAACTCCGCCTCATCGGCGTCGTCTCCGGCGACCGGCTCGCCCGAAACCCATTCGGCCACATAGTCGACCATGACGTAATGAGGCGCGCCTTCCCCGGCGGGCAGGCTCTCGAAGACGTCGAGAAGGCCCAGCACCTTGATCTCGATCCCGGTCTCCTCGCGCACCTCCCGGGCGACGGCGTCATGGAGCCGCTCGCCATAGTCCACCTTGCCGCCGGGGATCGACCACTGGCCTTTCAGGGGCTCGCGCCCGCGCCGGATCACGAGCGCCTCGTCGCCGCGAAACACCACGGCGCCCACACAGGTGAAAATATTTTCCCGGCCCGTCACCTTTTCCCCTAATCTCTGGCTCATGTGCGGACGGTTCTACCTCAAATCGGCCCCGGCGGAAGTCGGCGAGCATTTCGGCGTCCCCGTGCGCGACAATTTTCCGCCGCGCTACAATATCTGTCCGACCCAGCCCGTAGCGGCGATCCGCATGAGCGCGCGCCATGCGCGGGAATATTCCTTGATGCGCTGGGGGTTCGTTCCGTCCTGGGCGAAGGGCGAGTTCCTCGAAAATCTCGCCAAGCGCCCGCTCATCAATGCGCGCAGCGAAACGGTGCTCGAAAAAGCAAGTTTCAAAAACGCCTTTCGCCGCCGCCGTTGTCTTGTTCCTGCGGACGGCTTTTACGAATGGCAGGCGCGGCCCGCAAAAGCGAAACAGCCTTTCGCCATCCACAAACGCAAAGACGGACTTATTGGACTCGCGGGCATCTGGGAGACGGCGGTCGATCCCGATGGCGGCGAAATCGACACGCTGGCGATCCTCACCGTCGCGGCGGGCAAGGATATGGCGGGCCTGCACAGCCGCGAGCCGGTGGTAATCGCGCCGGAATCCTACAAGCTCTGGCTTGAGGCGGACGAGCGCGACATGGTCAGCCTTGAAGGTTTGCTGACGCCGCCGCCGCCGGGCTTCTGGTCGTCTCACGCCGTGTCGACAGAGGTGAACTCGCCGCGCCATGACGGCCCGCATCTCATCGAACCGCTGGCGGCGTGAGGCGGAAGCCATTTTGGGCGCGTCTTTTGTATAAGCGGCACAAGTCATCGGGCATGACTATAAGGCCGCCAGAAAGGTCGTGAAAATTTATCCACGGGTTCCGGTTTGGCCTTATACTACGGCCCGCCGCCGTTCATTCCTAGCGATCTGAGAAGAATATATTCAAGTGCACATAGAGCGCTGCATTCGCCTCATGCGTGTTTTATTCGGAATTTCATTCGTATTGACAGGTAGACTTGTATAAATAGCTGTGCGATTTGATATTTGCAGTCATGGGGTTCTTGTATTCATGTTTCGTATTATTGCGGGTTTGGCATTATTTATTATCAGCTCTACATCCGCTCATGCTGCATTAGTCACGGTCAATATCGGCGGCGAGATTGCCTCCATCACGGCTGAACGCCTCGATACCAGTGCAAATACAAGGACGCCTATCGACATCTACGATCCCACAACAGGTCCTTTCGATGTTGGCGACGGATTTCTTGTTTCTCTGGATGTGAACAGCGCTTCTGGGTCGTCCCCATTCATTACGGGTACAAGGTACGATCTCGCATTCACGGCCTCTTTCGGCGATTACATGATCGGTAATGCGCGGGGCGGTCTGGTAATCGATGATGACCGGGCCAATGGCGACTTTGTGTTTTTCTCTGTTATGCCGAGCGGCGTCGTTTCGCCTTCCCAAGGAGGCGCTGTGGCAGGCTTGCCGTTCAACAATATCAATTTCAGTCTTGAAAATTACGATATGAGCGCTTTCTCGGATGAATTGCTGACGGCGGAGAAGTTTTTGCTGAGCAATTTTGACGGGGCGTTTGGGTCGCTTGTCTTCTCAATGCGCGACGAGGAAGATCCGGATACAATCATCGCCCTAACAGTTCGTCTGAACACACAAAGCATAGACCTTGTGACTTCAGAGGTGCCGCTGCCGGCGGCGTTTCCATTGATGCTGGCCGGGCTCGGCTTGTTTCGTGTCATCGGACGCAAACGGGCAGTGTCTTGATCGCCTGTTTTAGATGCGAAGCGAAGACAAAAAAGGGCGCCTAAGGCGCCCTTTGTTTTTAACTGAAAGTGAAATCGCTAAATCGCGTCGCTGCCCGTTTCACCCGTCCTGATGCGCACGGCGTCGTCAATCGTTGAAACGAAAATCTTGCCGTCGCCGATGCGGCCTGAATGGGCGGCGTTCTTGATCGCCTCGACAGCGCGTCCGACCTGTCCGTCATCGACGACCAGTTCGATCTTCACTTTGGGCAGGAAGTCCACGACATATTCCGCGCCGCGATAAAGCTCCGTATGCCCCTTTTGCCGGCCGAAGCCGCGCACGTCGGTGACGGTCATGCCTTGCAGGCCCTGCTCCTGAAGCGCCTCTTTGACGTCGTCGAGTTTGAACGGCTTGATGATGGCTTCGATTTTCTTCATGACGGCTCGCAATCTGTCGGCTTGGGATTAGTCCCGGAACTTTGCTAAAGTCTTTTACACCAGATTGTTCAATTCGAAAGGCGGCTAACCCTCGTGAATCCATATCTTGTGCTCTCGGCCGAGGAAATGCGCGCCGCCGAACAGGCCGCGATGGATGCCGGAACGGCGTCGGCCGCGCTGATGGAGACGGCGGGCGAACGCGCCGCCGAGCTTATCCAGCGCGCCTGGTCGCGCCGTCCCGTGGCCGTCATCTGCGGACCCGGCAATAATGGCGGTGACGGTTTTGTCGTGGCGCGGGAATTGGCGAGCGCAGGGTGGAGCGTGCGCCTCGGCCTCATCGGCGAGCGCGAGGCCCTGAAAGGCGACGCCAAACTCATGGCCGATCTATATGAAGGGGAGATCGCGCCCTTTTCACCGGACGTGCTGAACGGCGCCGGGCTGATCGTCGACGCCATCTTCGGCACCGGGCTCGCGCGTGATGTTGAGGGCGCGCCGAAGGCGGCCATTGAGGCGATGAACGCGGCCCCCGCGCCGGTTTTCGCCATTGACCTGCCGTCGGGCGTCAACTCTGACACCGGCGCGGTGATGGGAACGGCGGTTCAGGCGGCGCGCACCATCACTTTTCAGGCGCGAAAGCCGGGGCATCTTCTGTTTCCGGGCCGGGCGCTCGCCGGCGCCGTCGACATCGCCGATATCGGAATTAGCGATGAAGCGACGATGAAGGCGGGCGTCGAGACCTTTGAGAATCACCCGGCGCTTTGGGGCGCCTTGTTCCCGCGGCCGCAATGGGGCGGGCACAAATATACCCGCGGCTCTGTCATGGCGGTGTCCGGCGGGCCCTTGAACACCGGCGCGATCCGGCTGGCGGCGGAGGGGGCGCTTCGCATTGGCGCGGGGCTCGTGACCGTGTTGTCGCCGCAGGAAGCGGCGCCCGTTCACGCGGCGCATCTCACCGCGATTATGCTTCGGGTTTGCGATAATGCCGATCATCTCGCCGCGCATCTGAAAGACGCGGAGCGCATTCCCATGTGTGTGGTCGCCGG
>JAUIEG010000265.1 GCA_030428745.1 Alphaproteobacteria bacterium | reverse complement strand
GTGCGTGTCATGTTCTCATTCCGCCGGGACAAGACGGCGGCGTCGATCGGCGATATTGAAGATTACCTGCGCAATTACGGCGTCCGTCATACGGTGGTGCGCATTGACGAAGACAGCAACGAGGGCTCGCCCGCCTCCATGGTGCTTGATGTCGAGTTCGATCCGGAAGATTTCAAATACGGATTGTTCGCGCTTTTAACGCGGCGTCTGCGCGGTTCTGTCGTCAACGGCGCCGTCAAGAAAGCGTTCGCTCGCTGGAAAAACCGCGGCGTCACCATCCTCGCCGCCATGCCCATCGAGGCCGGACAAGCGCAATTGCCGAAACATCAACCACGCCGCTGGTGGAGTGAGGCGATCAATGACTGGCTCGCCGACGCCACCGAGACATGGTTCATCCGCCTGTCGCGGATTCTGTTCTTCTACATTTTCCCGGCGGCGCTCGTACTTGCTCTCGTTCTGAAATTCCTGAACGCCTGGTGATCATGAAAGCGGCGTTAAACAGCGCCGCTTCACCTTTTTAAAAACAGATAGAACGCCCCGCCGCCGCCATGGCGCTGATGGGCGGGGCTCGCCCGGGAGACGAGCTTGCGCAACGGCTCATCGGCAAGCCAGTCGGACAGCCTGGCCCTTAAAACTCCCTTGCCGCCCGGCGCCTCCCAACCCCTTGAGTTTGATCCAGACACATCCGGCGCGCCCTTGCCGGTGATCACGAGAACACATCTGGCGCCGCGTGCATGGGCCTCCATAACGAAGCGCCGCAGGGTCGTTTCCGCTGTGCGCTGAGTGTGGCCGTGAAGGTCGAGGACCGCATCGATGGCGAGGCGGCCCCGGCCGGCAAGCTTGTCGAGGCGTGGATCGCCCGCCGCAAAAGGGTGCTGCGTTCTGGAGGGCAGGGGCTCGGCCTGGCGCGGCGGCACCTTCGACGTCTGGCCAGTTATTTGGCGCGACTTCAACAGTCCCGGCGCTGATTTCGACATCGCCTGCGACCCTGGTTGCGAACCCGAAACGAGCTTTTCCGTTAAAGGCTTTTTGCGCCCATAAGCGGCCACGTCACGCATCGCCTTGCGCCATAGGGCTTCTTCTTCCGGCGTAAGGCCGCGATTGTCGAAATGGCGGCGGGTCACTGCGCATCTCGCAGATATTTCCGCGGAATGCGCTCGGCGAGACGCCGGGGCAGGAGCACCGTCATCCGGCCCTTAGCATTCATGGCCCCGGCGATAGCCGCCGCCTCGTCACCCGCCCCCCAGAAGACATCGCCGCGCACCGGGCCCTTGATGGCGCCGCCCGTATCCTGCGCGATCATCAGGCGGCGGATAGGCTTCGAACTCAGGATCGTTTCCTCCTCACTCACCATCGGTTCGATATTGACCCAGACTGGCGCGCCGAGCGCGTGATAGCGCCGGTCGACGGCAAGCGAGCGCCCGGGAGTGAGGGGGGCGCCTTGCGCGCCCAAAGGCCCGAGCGCCGGGTCGACATCATCAAGCGAGCGGAAGAAAACATAAGACGCGTTTTCTTCACGGAGCGCGCGAGCCTCTTTCGAGATCGCCTCATCCAGCCAGCTCCGGATTGACTGCATGGTGATCTCTTCAAGCGGCATGATCCCGCGCTCCACCATCACACGGCCCACTGCCGTATAGGGGTGGCCGTTCTGCGCCGCATAGCCGACCCGCATGATCTCGCCATCATCAAAGACGAGCCGGCCCGATCCCTGGATTTGCAAAAAGAAAAGATCATTTGGATCGAGCCAGGCGAGCGGCGCGTCGCCGGGACGATCCACAGCCTCGATGGCGTCACGCGCGTCGTAAGGAACGAGCCTTCCCCCTTCAACGCGCCCAGCAATGCGCTCTCCCTTCAAGGCATCGCGGAACTGGCCAAGATCGACCTCTACAAGATCGTCAGGACGCGGAAGAACCGGCGCCGAATGATTAATCGTTCTCACATGAGAGGCTTGATAAACCGGTTCAAAATAGCCGGTGAAGGTCCCAGTATCTTCGATGCGCGGCGGGGCGCGCCGCGCCTTACCGCCCGGTAAAGGCTCGCGCACCACTGCGATTTCAACCGGGGTGAAATGAAATTCAAAAAACGCGCGCAGTGCGCCGCGACGACCGCCGGGGTCAGAATAAGCGCTCACGAGAAGCGCACGCGCCTCGGCGCAGGGGCGCAACCAGTCCACGACCGCTCCCGAAAGGGTCAGCGCCGGGTCATTAATGCCCAAATTTTCCAGCGGGTTGGCGGGCGCTTCCGGCTCCATTTCCTCAAACCGGGCGCAGGAGCGCACAAAGGTTTCGAGGGCCGGGCCGGGATCATCCTGAAGCCATCCGGAAAGATCATCAAAACGCACAATTTTAAGATCGAGCGCGGGCGGCCCGAAATCGCTATCGCTGAACTCACGCTCATAATAGGGGGGCAGAACACCGCTGAAGACGAGCGCGGCCGCAATCGCCGTAACCAAAACTGCGCCAGTGAAAAACAGGCGCAGTTGCATTCCCGAAAACGCTTTCATGCCGGCGTTATCCGCATGCTGATATCATGGAGAAACGGCGCTCCCTCAAAAAACCCGCGCCGCAAAGTTTTATTCGGCCCCGCCGGTCCCTACAAGCATCCAGTTCGGATCATTACTCGCAACCTTCCGGGAGAAGGTCCAGCGGTCCTTGACGAGATCGATGCGATTGGGATCGCCGTCGACGACCTCGCCATCCTTGTCGCGGGTGACGCGCACCTGGTTCGACGTGAACTCAATCACAGCCGACATCATGCCGTTTTCAACCTCACTGTCGACGACGCCTGCATGTTCGATGCCGACGAATTTAAGATCGGAGGAATATCCCGCCGCATCGCGCTCCGTCACAGCGGCCTTGAACGCGCCGTATACAGATTCATCGAGAAATGGCCGGATGGATTTGAGATCGCCCGCCGCAAACGCCTCGACAATCATTTCATAAGCGCCCTTGGCGCCGTCGAGGAAAGCCGCCTCGTCAAATTTGGGGTCGGCGTCGCGCAACACGCGCGCATTGGTGGAGACAGGCTTGGGCGGACGCGCCTCTTCGGCGGCCTCATCATCGTCCTGCAGGGTTTCCGCGGCCCGGGCGCTCGACGCGCGTTGCACCGCTTCAAGGTCATGGTTTTGTTCATGACCTGTACGCGTGCCCATCACGGAGATCAGGCGGAAAATCACAAACGCCGCTACGCCGGCGAAAAAAAGAAGCACTGGATCCATATCGTCCAATATCGCTCCGAAACCTTAATTTTGCTCAAGTCCGTTCTATATAGGAGCGATAGCTTCAGAATGCACCCGGGTCTTATGTTCTTTATCCTCCTTGCTGTCTTTATCCTCGGTCCGATCGCCGAAATTTACGTGCTTTTGACCGCGGCGGAGGCTTTTGGCGTCCTCCCGGTCATCGCAGCCTGCCTCGGAACCGCCTTTCTGGGCGGTTTTCTGATCCGCCTGCAGGGCCTTCGGGCGCTCAACGCCGCCCGCATGGACCTTGAGACAGGTCGGCTGCCGGTCGCCTCAGCGGTGGACGGGGCCCTTCTGGTGGTCGCCGCGCCGCTCCTGATGACGCCGGGCTTTCTCACCGACAGCCTCGGGTTCATTCTCCTCGTTCCGCCGGTGCGGCGGCTTCTCGCCCGCTGGGCCTTAAAAGCCATTCGCGGCCACATCGTGCGCCATGACGACAGGATGCGTTAATCCGGGTTGCAGCTTCTGAACGGGGCGTGTATTGAGCGCCCTCTTTTTCCTCAGCCAAAAGACGGTGCGCTCCATGTCCGACACCCCCGCCACACCTAACGCCAACCCGCAAGGGGTCGATCCCAACGCCGCACCTTCGCTGACGGTTCTCGCCCAGTATCTGAAAGACCTGTCTTTCGAAAACCCCCGGGCGCCGGCGGTCTATCAGTCGAATTCGACGCCGAAGATCGACGTCAATGTGGACGTGCAGGGCCGCGGGTTAAATGAGAACCAATACGAAATCGAGCTTTCCGTCGCCGCGCGCGCCAATCGCGAAAACGGCGATGCGATGTTCGTGGTCGAGGCCACCTATGCGGGCGTGTTCGAGATCATCAATGTCCCGAAAGACCAGCTTGAAATGGTCATGATGGTGGAGTGCCCGCGTCTTCTTTTCCCGTTCATGCGCCAGATCGTCGCCGACGCTACGCGCAACGGCAATTTCCCGCCATTGATGCTGGAACCTATCGATTTCATGGGAATTTACATCGCCAACGCTCAGCGCGCCGAAGGGGCCCAGCCCGGCCAAGCTTAACGCTTAAGAAGGCAGCACTTTCTTCCAGACCGCCTCATCGCCCAGCTCGGCGACAAAGGCTGCATGCGCCTCACGCTCCTCATTTGTGAGGCGTGACGAAAGCGCTTGCGGCCGTTGGCGCGCCGGGGCGCGTCCGCGTTTGCCGTTCGACCCTGTGGCGCCGTCGTCGCGGCGAAAATCGAGACCCGCCTGAAGGCCTCCGGTAAGCTCAATATAGACCGTGGCGAGAAGTTTTGAGTCGAGCAGGGCGCCGTGACCGTCGCGCTCGCGCGTCGAGGTGTCGATGCCGAACCGCGAACAAAGCGCGTCGAGGCTAGCCGGGGCGCCCGGAAATTTCCGCCGCGCCATGTGCAGTGTGTCGACGATATTTTCCGGATCGAGCGTTTTCAGCCCCGCCGCCTTGAGCTCCGCATTGAGGAACGGCAAGTCGAAGCCGATACCGTTATGGGCGACGAGCTGCGCATCGCCTACGAAAGCGAGAAACGCTTCCGCAACGCCCGGATCCGTAAAGACAGGCTTGTCGCTTAAAAATTCCGC
>JAUIEG010000264.1 GCA_030428745.1 Alphaproteobacteria bacterium | reverse complement strand
AACTGCAACCCGGAAACGGTCTCCACCGATTATGACACGTCAGACCGTCTCTATTTCGAGCCGCTCACCGCTGAAGATGTTCTCGAAATCGTCGCGAAAGAACGTGAAAAAGGCGAACTCCTCGGCGTCATCGTGCAATATGGCGGACAAACGCCCTTGAAACTCGCAGGCATCCTTGAAGATGAAGGCGTTCCCATTCTCGGTACGTCTTATGACGCTATTGATCTCGCCGAAGATCGCGAACGCTTTCAAAAGCTCGTTCAAAAACTTGGCATGGTGCAGCCGAAAAACGCGACGGCGCCGTCGCGCGAGGCGGCGGCCGAAGCCGCCGAAGATGTGGGATATCCGCTGGTGACGCGCCCTTCTTATGTGCTTGGCGGGCGCGCCATGGAGATCGTGCGCGACAAGGCGGGGCTCGCCCATTATCTCGCCACGGCCCAAATCGAAATCAACGAAGACGAGCCGCTTCTCCTCGATCATTACCTGCAAAACGCGGTCGAGGTCGATGTCGACGCCATTTGCGACGGCGAGGATGTCTTCATCGCGGGCGTCATGGAGCATATCGAAGAGGCCGGCGTTCATTCCGGCGACAGCGCCTGTTCGCTGCCGCCCTATACGCTTTCCGACGCCATGATTGAGGCGTTGAAAGAGCAGACGACCCGCATGGCGCTGGAGCTCGGCGTCGTGGGGCTCATGAATGTGCAATACGCCATCAAGGGTGACGTCATCTATCTTCTTGAGGTGAACCCGCGCGCCTCGCGCACGGTGCCGTTCGTCGCTAAGGCCGTCGGCCTGCCGGTGGCGCGCATCGCCGCAAAAGTGATGGCCGGCGCGAAGATTAAAGACCTCGATCTTAAATGGCCTGAGTTCACCCATGTGGCGGTGAAGGAAGTCGTCTTTCCGTTCTCGCGATTCCCGGGCGTCGACACGGTGCTGGGCCCGGAAATGCGCTCCACCGGCGAAGTCATGGGCATCGACGTCAATTTCGATAAGGCGCGTGCGAAAAGCCTGATCGCCGCCGGCGCGCGCATTCCCATGAAGGGCTGCGTGTTCGTCTCGCTAAAAGACTCGGATAAAGCGCAGATGGTGAATGCGTCGCGTAAGCTCCTCGATATGGGGTTCACCATTATCGCCACCGGCGGCACGGCGGATTACCTGAAAGCGCAAGGCCTCGACGTCGCCAAGGTGAATAAGGTGCTCGAAGGCCGCCCGCATATCGTCGACGCCCTCAAAAACGGCGAAGTGCATCTCGTCTTCAACACCACCGAAGGCGCGCAGTCGGTGAAGGATTCGCGTTCCATCCGCACCACAGCCCTCGCTCAGAAGATCCCCTGCATCACTACGGCCGCCGGCGCCCGGGCCGCGGTCCGCGCCATCGAGGCCATGCGGACAGGCAGCCTGGAGGTTGCGCCGCTTCAGGCCTACTTCGCAGCGACATAGAAATTCTATTAAATTTCAACAAGTTACGCGGATTTCAGCCGGATTCCCCTTGAATTTCCCGCCTAACGGGCTTAAATAACCGGTCCGAAAATGAGCGACGGCCCGGCGAAACCGCCCGGCCGCGCTATTTTTTTCGTTTTACGGTCAAGAGGACCGACCACGGCGAGCCAATCCGGGTTCGCCCGCATATAAGGAGAGAAAGGGCCTGAGATGGAAAAATTTCCCATGACCCTTGGCGGTTACCAGAAACTGGAAGCCGACCTGAAAAAACTGAAGAATGAAGAACGCCCGGCCGTGATCCAGGCGATCGCCGAGGCCCGCGCCCATGGCGACCTCTCCGAGAACGCCGAATATCACGCCGCGAAAGAGCGACAAGGCTGGATTGAATCCCAGATTCTCGATCTGGAAGATAAATACACCCGCGCCGAGGTGATCGACGTGTCGAAGCTCGACGGCAACAGCGTCAAGTTCGGCGCCATCGTCACTCTCATTGATGAAGACACCGAGGAAGAAAAGATCTGGCAGATCGTCGGCGACCTTGAAGCTGACGTAAAACAGCGCCGCATCTCCGTTTCTTCGCCCATCGCCCGCGCCCTGATTGGCAAGGAGCAAGGCGCCAGCGTCGAGGTCGCGGCTCCCGGCGGCGCGCGTTCCTATGAAATCGCGAAAGTGGTGTTCAAGTAAGCGCTGCTTGCCGAAAATTTGGACTTAAAAAAACGCGCCCTTCGAAAGAGAGGCGCGTTTTGACTCTCCAAGAGGTGCACAAAGGCCATCGGCGCTGAATATAGATAAACCGCTCTCTTTTCAGGTTAAGGCGTTGCGTCTGACGGTCCTCAAAGGCGGTCCGGCGCATTATGACCAAGCCTTAAAGAACCAGAAAAACATTAGCGGGGATTTCATGTCATACCTGTCAGCATCCAGATGGCTACGCGGCGCCTTGTGGTCTTTAGGGCTCGCCTTGGGCGCCGTCACAGCGACGCCGACATTGGCGCAGGACGCTTCCCAGGACGCTCATAAAGCCGCCATGCAACGGCTCGCGCCTCTTGAAGGAAGCTTTGCCGTTACCGGCGTTCGACATTCGCAAGAAGGCGAGACGCCGCTTCCACAAAGCATTGCAAAGAGTGCGTATATCCTGAACGGATTTGGCCTCGAGGAGACGGTTGAGGTCGATATGGGCATGGAAAAGCCCGTCACCTTGCTCACCACCTTCAGCTACGATCCATATCGGAAAGTCTATCGCGTCAGCGTGCTGGATGACACTTTCGGCCTTCTGGATGTGTATGAAGGGCGTTTTAATAGCGAAGGGGTTTTAAGCGTCACGAACCTTCGCTCCGACAGTTACTTTCCCATGGGCGAAGACGGCGACCGGCTTCATTTCATGTTGCAGTGGACGCTGAATGACCCAGTCAAGAAATTCGACATCCTGATGACCCCGGATGGAGGCGCATCCTGGAGCCCGTATTTCGAACTGGAATACACGCCCGCGCCGAAGTGATCGACGTATCCAAGCTCGACGGCGACTCGGTGAAGTTCGGCGCCAGCGTCATGCTGATCGACGAAGACACCGAAGAAGAAAAGATCTGGCAGATCGTCGGCGATCTCGAGACGGACGTGAAGGAACGCCGCATCTCCGTGTCCTTGCTTATCGCCCGCGCCCTCATCGGCAAGGAGCAAGGCGCCAGCGTCGAGGTCGCGGCTCCCGGCGGCGCGCGCTCCTACGACATCGAGAAGGTGGTGTTTAAGTAAACGCTGCTATTAGCCGCCGACTCCCCACGCTTCAAGCGTGGGGTCCAACTCCTCACTAGAACGCGCCTTTCGAAAGAGAGGCGCGTTATTGTTTCTGCGGCAACTCCTGCAAGAATAACAAAGGGTTTTTTATAATACCGCGACTAGTTACGGTTGCTTTTTCCGACTTCTTTTTTGAAAAGCTTGACCAGTGCCAAGTCGCAACAACACATGCCTCGATTGGTCCATCCATGGGCTCACCCGTTATCGAAGAATTGAGCCCGGTCTTATCCGTGCATAGCCTCTCATCCTCACAGGCCCCAATAATCCTAAGCGGCCGGTAGTGGAGGCTCCTGATATCAAAGCCAGGTTTCTGATCCCAACTATCAACTGTAGCTTGGGTGAAGTGAGCAACATATCCTGGTCTGTCAGGCATGTTCGTGACAGTGTAAGGAATGCTATTAAGCACGCCCTTTTTGCAAATACACTGAGCGCGAATTTCTAAAATCGGATTTGTTGGCTCTCCGCAATACGAATTCGCCTCTACCTTTTTTAAGCGTTCAATTTCCTTTTGCGCTTCCCGTTCCGCATCCCGAGCGGCTGATTCCTCTGGGGTTAAGTATTTGTACTTCGCCACCAACCCTCTGCGCCATTGTTTCTCCCCATCAACGAGATATGGCTGATATTTCCAGCGCTCGAGCGACTGTCGAGCAAAGGGCGTGAAATATTCATTCGTACTCTTTAGCAACTCTGTGTTTACAACATTTCCGCCATCAGGGGACACATCAAAAGAAAAATGCACCTCGCCGCCGGCCCTAGCTTCATTGGTGTCTGGGACCCTCGACGGAACCCGAACCAACGGTCGCATCCAAGCAGCGTCGCACTCATCCTCAGAGCACACTTCGATTAAAACCTCTGGCTGAAATTCAGCGAAAGCAGAAGCGGTCGCAGCAAGCAATAAGGTCAGCACACAAAAACATAAATTTTTCATTCGCTAGTATTTAGCCTTTGTTTAAAGCCTCACCCCTCGCCGATCATCTCCTTCACGATGGCGGCGAGGCCGACCTGACGGCGGCGTTTCAGGCGTTCTGCGAAGAGGATGGATCGCAGGAGTTCTTCGGACTCGTTCAGATCGTAATTGACGATGACATAGTCATATTCGGCCCAGTGGGACATTTCGGCGTCGGCTTTGGCCATGCGCTTTTGCACGACGTCTTCGGGGTCCTGCGCGCGTTGGCGCAGGCGCCGTTCCAGTTCTTCGCGCGAGGGCGGCAGGATAAAGACCTTGACCACATCCTCGCCCGCAACCTCGTCAAGCTGCTGGGCGCCCTGCCAGTCGATGTCAAACAGAACATCCTTACCCTGACGAAGCACATCCTCGACGAGACTTCGTGGCGTGCCGTAATAATGACCGAAGACATTAGCCCATTCCATGAACTCGCCATTGTCACGCATGCGCATGAACTCTTCTTCGGAAACGAAAAAATAGTCCTTGCCGTGCGCTTCGCCAGGGCGGCGCTGGCGCGTGGTCGCCGAGATCGACAGCACCATCTCCCCGTCCTTGGTCAGGAGCCGTTCGGCCAGCGTCGTTTTGCCGGCGCCCGACGGGCTCGACAGGATGAACATCAGGCCCCTG
>JAUIEG010000263.1 GCA_030428745.1 Alphaproteobacteria bacterium | reverse complement strand
CGGGCCGATGCCGGATAATGTAGCGGTCATTTCGTCCCACAAGACGCCCGCCTCGCCTGTCTTGTAATATGGGTAGTTCCGAACCTGGAGACCGGCCGCCTTAAAAATGGGCGCATGTATTGGCCAAGTCGGGTCGCTTATCCAGATGCCGCGAACGCCGGACGCCGCCAACACTTCCGCCCCAAGCCTGAGCGCAGCAACACAACCGGCTGTCTGTAATCCGGCAATCCGGCCCGCTCGTCCGTTCCAAAGAGCGCTTGAGAAAATGTGTTCTCCCAAGCCGCTCACGAAATCCGCTCTTCCCAGCGGCGATAAATAGGCTTTGCTGACCTGCTCCTCATGAACCCTGCGTTCAGCATGACGAACAGCGCCCATGACCGGCGTTATCCCGTCATCATTGACATAAACGCCAGCGCCAAGATTCAGCTTCTCGCTTCGCGGATCGGCCAATATCAGCTCGTTTAGCCCCAGAATCGGATCGTCCGGAAGCTGCTCCAGCTGATCGAAGACCGCCATGCTCACGCCATCAGGTTTGCGATACGGTCCCGGGTCGCCTGGATGATTCCGATCAACTCTCCCGAGTTCGAGATGTCTTTCAACAGCCTGGCGACACGGTCTTCGATCGGACTGTCAGTGTCGTCCCATACAAGAGGCTTCTCGGGGTCGGGCGGCCCTTGTGCAATTGTCCGTGCAGCGACATAGAGCGGTGCGGTAGCGGCCGAAAGGACGCCTGTGGCGTCATAGGACGAACCCGAGCCTTTCGAACGCAGTTCCACCGCCTGCACAGCGAACACCAAAGCGCAAGCCAGGAAGTGCTCACACAGTTCTATCGAATCGCGGGCAAGATTTGACGAGTTCATTGCCTGACTGTTAATGTTCTGGTTGAATTGCTCCGCATGCGTTGGATAGAGATCAGCCATAGACCGGGCGTTGAATTGAACAAGGGGAGCGATCGAGTTGCACTGCACCTGAAGGGATTTCAGGCCGACGTTTAATCCGTGCTCTTGATTGCCAACCAGCGATGGCGCCAACCCCTGATTAAATTCAGGCGTCACAAGCATCGCGATTTGCACATCCAGATGTTTGATAAGCATGGCAAGGTGCAACCGCAAATCATCCATCGCGACCGCGGTATATTGCGCCAGGAAATTTCCGGTGTGATAGATTTCACCCGTGTCGGGATCGATCAGTGGGTTGTCATTTGCCGTGTTGGCTTCAGTCGTTATCTGTTTTGCCGCATTCGCCAACCCATCGATAATCGGTCCGGTATATTGCGGCAAACAGCGCATAGAATAGCGGTCCTGAATAAGCTTGCCCTTCCGGTGGCCGCGATTGCCTACGGCTTCTCCGCGGATGAGCTGACTGCCTTCCAACAGCGTCCGAAATTCGGACGCGACAAAGACCTGGCCGGGATGGGGTTTTACGCGATGAATAGTCGGGTGGAATGTATGATCCGTCGCCAATAGCGCCTGAAACAGCAAAGCCTGGACGCCGAACGCAAGCGCCATCACATTGCAGGCGCGATCAAGATTATTGGCGGCGACGCCCGTCGAAGCCGTCGTCCCGTTGTTCATCGCAAGCCCTTCTTTCGGAAGAAGCTTGAGCGGTTTCATGCCGAGGCGTTCGAGCGCGGAAACACAGTCAATATCCTCGCCATCAAAATCGACCATGAAGGCCGGACCAAGACCCACGACCGATGCGCCAATATAAGACAATGGCACCAAGTCACCGCTCGCCCCAATCGACCCTCTCTTGAACGTGTGCGGAGAAACATTGTGGTTGAGAAACGTCATATATCGTTCGATAAGTTCGCGCCGAACCGCGGAATAGCCCTTGGCGAGCGTATTCGCGCGTAGCAGCATGGCGGCGCGAACGTCCTCGCGGGCGAGCCTCGGCCCAGTCGCGGTTTTATGATGCCACAAGGCGGTATGTTGCAGTTCCGACATTCTCTCTGTCGGCACGGACTGGTCGGCCATGCCTCCATAGAGCGTCGAAACGCCATAGATCGGCTCGCCCGCGTTTATCGCCTCCTGGAGTCGCAAACATGACGCTTCGATACGCGCTATGACGGCCGGATCATCAGCCAGCTCAACGTGCTCGCCCTGGACGACCTTTGCAATTTGCTCAAGCGATAAGCCATCGCCGCTGATTTTGATCATTGATTTTCCCTCTCGGCGAAAAGCAGCCGTTAACGCTTGCTTTTCGCTCCTTTCCTCAGAGGGCAGAATACAATATATTTCAGGTCATTTTCTGCTTTTATATACTGAATAGACGGTATATTGGTCATTATACATATAAATATCCAGCATTTGTGAGCTTTTATGACCTTTGGAAAATCGGATAAAAAAATCCTGGAGCTTCTTCAGCAAGACGGCCGGATGACAAATGTATCTCTGGCGGAGGCAATTGGCGTTGCGCCAAGTCCATGCCTGCGAAAGGTCAGGCGGCTTGAAGAGACAGGCATTATCGAAAACTACACTGCGATGCTCGACCCCGCGAAAATAGGCATAGGCGCAATTGCGTTTGTTGAAGTCAAAGTGCCCCGCGTGACTGGAAAGGACTTCACCCCGCAATTCAGGAAAGCTGTCATCGCCAATCCCTGGATCATTGAGTGTTTCATCACGGCGGGACAATTTGATTTTCTGTTGCGCGTCATCGCAAAGGATATGCACCACTATTCAGAGATCGCGCAGGAATACATTCTTAGACTCCCCGGCGTTCAGGATATGAGAACGACTTTTGTGATGGAAACGGTTAAGAAGAGCGCTCCTCTCCCAATCCTTTAACAAAAGCGGCTTCTGGTTTCGTGCGGCTCACGCTGACCAACGGTTTCGCAAGCCTGGAGCAAGCGCTGGATGCGCGCGGAACCATCAGACGTCGCGCACAAAAAAGCGGCCGCCCCAAAATGGACGGCCGCAATTTTCCGAAATCTAGGGAAGAAAGCCTCAGAAAGCGAAACTTAGCTCAACGAACCAGTGACGCGGCCCGACGCGTACGCGCGGGGTGGCTGATCGCCGGCGCACATTTGCCTATGCGTCAGCGGGGATCCGGCGGCGCGCCGAAACGAATATCTATCGGCTCTACCCGGGCGATTTTCGCCAGACCGTCTTTTTGCCAAGGATCTTCGCCGATGCGCTTGTGCACTTCTTCAATGCTATCTGCGCGAATGATGAACAGCACTTCCATACTCTCTTTCATCAAACCGGCCATGGCGACAAACCCATCGGATTCCAGTTTTCTCCATACTGCGCCATGCTCATCATAATTTGGCTGCTCTGAAGACGGCACGGCCTGATTCCAAGCGGCTCCGCGCTGCACGATAACGGCGAAATGATTAGTCATAACAATACTCCTTCGATGGCCGGAGGCCCTATTCGTCAAGCAGGCTGCGTTTGCGAAGATATGTGCGCAGGGCTTCAAGATCTTCAGGGGAAATGCGATCGGCGAAATTCGGCATACCGTTCGGCACGAGCGCTCCTTCGCGCACAACCAGCTCGAGCGAATCCAGCATCTGCGTCCTGCGCAAATCCGGGTACCCTCCGGCGCCGACCGCAGAAGGTCCATGACATTCCACGCAATAGGTGTGGTAGATTAGCGAGCCGTAATCATAAGCTTCATCGCCGCTGAGTTTCATGGGGTCGGGCGGCGATGCTTCTGGAGTCAGCGGCGGCGCACGCTCAGGCAAGCTAGCCTGCCCGTTCAGTTTAAACGCCAACACACGACGCCCCTCGCCATATTTCCAGCCGAACTCTTGCGCATCAAACGCCGCCATATTCACAAAGGCGCCGCCGATCCCGGATGTCACGACGACATATTGCTCGCCATCGATTTCATAAGATGCGGGACCTCCGATCACGCCGTTGCCAGCTTCGCCCCGCCACAACTCTTCGCCGCTCTCACCGTCATAGGCGACCAGAAAGCCGTCACCCGTTCCCTGGAACACAAGGCCGCCCGCCGTGGTCATCGTGCCGCCCGCAACGCCGTCGGGCGCATAATGACGCCAGACTTCGCGCTGATTGACGGCGTCCCAGGCAAGAATGCCGCCTTTCATATTCTCAGGAAGACCGATGCGCACGGACGTATCCATTCCTTCATTGGGATCGAATTTCCATTCACCGACCGGCGTCTCATCGTATTGCATGGAGGCCTCAATGAACGGAATGAAGGCGTAGTCCAGGTCCGGATTGAACGACATCGGCTGCCAGCTATGTCCACCCAGCCATGAGGGTGAGAGATCGAAAAAGCCGTCGCCGCCGCGCGCGCGCGGATGCTCAACGGGCTTTCCGGTCTCAGGATCGATATGGCTCGCCCAGGTGACCGGCACGAAAGGTGCGGCGGAAAGAAATTCGCCGGTTTCCCTGTCGATGACATAGAAAAAGCCGTTTTTCGGCGCTTGCATGATGACGCGGCGCTCTTCGCCATTGACCGGCAATGTCGCCAGGATCAGGTCCTGCGTCGCCGTGTAGTCCCACTGGTCGCCGGGCGTCGTTTGATAGTGCCACACATATTCGCCCGTATCGGCTTTAACGGCGACGATGCTGGAGATGAACAAATTATCGCCGCCACCGGGACTGCGCGCATTGCGCCCCCACGGGCCGCCATTTCCTGTGCCGATATAAACGAGACCTAATTCTGGATCGTAAGCGAATGCGTTCCACGGGTTGCCGCCGCCGCCATATTTCCACCATTCGCCATTCCAGGTGCCAGCGGCCATTTCCATGGCCTTGGATTCGAACCCTTTGGAAGGGTCGCCAGGCACAATCCAGAAACGCCACAGCAAGTCTCCGCTTTCCGCGTCGTAGGCTGACG
>JAUIEG010000262.1 GCA_030428745.1 Alphaproteobacteria bacterium | reverse complement strand
GGCGACTATCTCGCCAGCGTCGAGGAAGCCGATATCGGCGTGAAGCTCCTGCCGCTTCTGTCGGACAGCGTGGAGATCGACCGCTTTGTCCTGACGCGTCCCGACATTCGCCTGACCCGCGCGCAAAACGGCGCCGTCAACTGGAACCTCGCCCAAGCGGAAACGGCGGAGACAAGCGAAACCCAATCCGGCGGCGCGCCGCGCGAGTTGAAACTCGGCGATGTGCGCATCGTCGACGGCGCCGCGCGTTATGAAGACCTCGCCGCGGGCGCAAGCTATGTCGCCGACGAGATTGACATGACCGTCGTCCTGAAAAGCCTTTCCGAGCCGCTCGAAGCCAAAGGCTCCATGCAGTTTCAGGGCGCGCCCGCGACAGTCGACATGGTGCTGACGAGCCTTCGCTCCATCATGGATAAAGAGCCCGGCAATCTGAAGCTTGATCTTCAAATGGGCGACGCGGAAATCGGCGCCGACCTTGCGATCGCCCTGAAGCATGGCCTGCGCTATTCGGGTCCGGCGAGCCTTTCTGCGCCAGACCTTCCCGCCTTCGCCGCACTCGCCGGCACGGAACTCGCCAATGCGCCCGGTTTCGACAATCTCTCCGTCAAGGGCGATGTCGACGGCAATGATACATCCGTGCGGCTTGAAAACGCCTCGATCAATTTCGACGAGATCGCCGCGCAGGGCGCCGTCACGCTCAATTGGGCGGGCGCGCGGCCAAAGGCGAGCGGCGTTCTGTCTACGGACAAACTCGACCTTCGCCCCTATATGCCGCCGCCCGCAACCAGCGCAGACGGCTTCCCCGCCTGGTCGGAGGCGAAGATGGATTTCGCGAGCCTCAACAATATCGACGCCGACTTCGATATTTCGACCGACGCGGTCTATGTGAACGATCTCGAATTCGGTGAAAGCCGCATCAAGCTTTTGGTCGATTCCGGGCGGCTCACCGCCGAGATCCCCGAGCTCTCCATGTATGGCGGTCAAGGGTCCGGCCGGGTTGTGGTCAACGCCCGCGGCGCCACGCCGTCCTTCGCCGGCAATTTCGACGTCGGCGCGGTGCAGGCCCAGCCCCTCACCCATGACCTGATGAAGCATGACAATCTGTTGGGGCTTGGCTCCTTCAAACTGAATTTCGCCGCGACGGGCGCGAGCCAGGCGGCGATCATGCGCACGATTGACGGCTCCGGCGGCTTTGATCTCGCTGACGGTGCGCTGAAAGGCGTCAATATCGCCGGGCTTGTCCGCGCGGCGGGCGAGTTCACCGAAGGCTTTAATCCGGCGGCCTTGCAGCGCGCCGTCGCCGAAGCGCGCGGCCCCTCGCAGCAGACGGATTTTTCGGAATTCCTGTCCGATTTCTCCATCGCGAACGGCCTTGTGACAGCGCCGAAAATCACCTTGAACGGGCCTTATCTCTCCATGTCCGGCCAAGGCACGATCAACCTCGCGGAGCAGAGGATCGACTTGCGCCTGCTGCCCAAGGGCACGACCGCGCTGGAAGGCCAGGAAGGCGGGCGCACCGTGACCATTCCGGTTCGCGTCGGCGGCACGTTTTCACAACCGACCATCGGGATCGACGCCGAGTCGCTCGCACGCACCGGCTTACAAAGAACGCTCGGAAACGTGTTCTCGAACAAGAATGAGGAAGAAGACGGCGAAGAAGGCGCGGAAGACGAAGACGCCGATCCCGCGCGCGCCATCATTGAAGGCATACTCGGCGGCCAGAAGAAAAAGACCGACGATCAACCACAGAGCGGCGATCAGGAAAGCACGGCGACGCCTGAAGAAGCGCTGATCAATGAGGGCCTGAACGCGCTTTTCGGTAAACAGAAAGCCGCACCCAAGGAAGAAACAAAAGAGGAAGAGCCGCAGCAATAATCACGCGGTCTCTTATCATGAAAAACGCCCCGCATTGCTGCGGGGCGTTTTCACGTTTCCTCCCGGAAAACTTTTTGTTTTTCGTTTCCTCAGGAAACGGAGCGGCCGGTTTTTTATCTTATTGATGAGCCGCGGGATCGGGACAGTCCGATTTCGATTTACGCATAAGAAGAAAAATCAACACGATCGCCAAGAGCGGCGAGCCGATGATGAAGAGCGTCATGGCGACAGCGCCGCCGGCGGCGACAATGCCGATCAGCGCGCCCACAAGGCTCAGCGCAACGCCAAACAGCGCGATGAACAAGCCGGCGATGATAGCGGCGAGCCCGCCGTAACCGGCGACAATCGACTCCGCGATTGTCAGCGGCGTGTCGCTGGCGAAATACGCGCCGACGGACAAGGCGCCGCCTAAAAATAAAATCAAGATGACCGGCGCATAAAGCCAGGCCATTCCGCTTGAACGTGAACGTTCGGGATAGTCGGTTGCCATATTCGCACCCCTTTTTCGAGCGGGCGTTCCGCTCGCCTTTTCTTTGTTGGTTCGGATACGCGTTACTTGAGATAATAATGTGATGAATGGCCTGTGGGCTCAAGCCGCTCTGGCGCAGGAAAAGCCCGGCTCGTCGCGCATCAGCGTCTTCGGCGCGCCCTTGCCGCGCCATCGGCGCTTTGCTAGGCGGTGCGCCCCATCAGACCGCCGCGAAAGGAATGACATGGCGCCCCGCTCCACCGCCTCCCGCAAGGCCGCCCCTGCAGCCACGGAGCCGCCGCGCGCCTGGCAGCGCATGCTATCCGGACGCCGTCTCGATCTTCTCGATCCCTCGCCGATGGATGTGGAGATCGAGGACATCGCCCATGGCCTCGCGCGCGTCGCCCGCTGGAACGGCCAGACCAAGGGGCCGATCCCGTTCAATGTGGCGCAGCATTCTCTGATCGTCGAAAATTTTTGCAGCGAGTTGAAACCCGGCTGGCCGGTGAAGTGGCGGCTGGCGGCGCTGCTTCACGATGCGCCCGAATTTGTCATTGGCGACATGATATCGCCCTTCAAGGCGCAGCTCGGCGAACATTACAAAGCAATTGAAAGCCGGCTCATGCAAGCGATCCATCTGCGCTTTGAGCTGCCAGCCCATCTGCCTGACACCGTGGAAAAGCTGATCAAGCGCGGCGACCGCGCCTCGGCCTATTTCGAAGCGGTGCAGCTGGCCGGGTTCGAAGCTGATGAAGCGCGGAAATTCTTCGGCGAGCCCAAAGGCGTCACCCCATTGACGCTCAACGCCATGACCACGCTTGAGGCGCAGGAAGCCTATCTGAAACGTTTTGAAAGCCTCATAAAACAACACCTCTCCGCCTAACCGCCGCGACACCAGTTTTTGAGCGGTCACATTTGCGGCGCCTCAAGCGGCTGTGAGCGACGGCGGATTTTCTTCGCAGCCGGAAACGCCTATTTAAGGCCGGTAAATTACTGTTAAATACGAAATGCTTACCGCCATGAATGAGACCCGGCCCGCATAATGCCCCAAGTGATCGTCAGCTCTCTCGACGCCGCCGCCGACGCCTTTGCGCGTAATCGGCCGGGCTTTGTCATTTCCATTCTCGACAGCGACGACGTCGTGCCGGAGCCGTTCCGTCAGATGCCCCGCGATCGTCATCTCCGCCTCGACCCCGCGGCGTGCGAGAAAGCGATGGCGCCGGTCATTGTGGACTTCGCCAGGGAATGGGCGGCAAGCGACGAAGACATCCTCATACACTGCCATCGCGGCGTCGCCCGCTCCATGGCCATCGCCTACATCCTTCTCTGCGCGCGCGAAGGCGGGGAATGCGAGGAAAAAATCGCGGCGCGCCTCAGGGCCGCCGCGCCCCATGCCGATCCCAATCTGCGCCTCGTCTCCGAAGCCGACCGGCTGTTAAACCGTGAGGACCGGATGGTCGGCGCCATTCTTGATCTCTGCCCCTGTTGCTCCACCGTCTGTGCGCCGGTGGTGACCTTGCCTGCAGCCCCGTAAATCCCCCATAGACGGGGCATGAGAAAAGCGCCCTCGCCGCCGCTGGTTTCCAATGTCGCCATCGCTCTCAATGCGGTGATCGCGGTCGTTGACGGCGACCGCCCGGAAGTCCTGTGCGTGCGCGCGCCGCTCGACAGCGACGCCGAGGGATCAGCGCGCGACCTTGCGCTTCCCTATGGACCCTTCGATCCGGAACGCCACCGGACCTTTGAAATCGGCATGCGCGAATGGGTGGAGCGCCAGACCCATGTCAGCCTCGGCTATGTGGAGCAGCTTTACACCTTCGGCGACAAGGGCCGGGAAGCCCCGGCCGCGGCGCTGTCCGGCGGCGCGGGCGAGCGCGTCGTTTCTGTCGGCTATTTGGCGCTCGCGCCATCGCCCGCCGAGTTACTGGCGGAAGATGCGGCCTGGGCCGACTGGTATTCTTTCTTCCCATGGGAAGACTGGCGCGGGGGTGAGCCGCCAATCCTCCGGGAGCGGATCATTCCGGCGCTTGAAGCATGGACCGGCTGTGCAAAAAAAGCTGACACACGCGAAGCGCGGAAAATGCGAGTGAATATTTCTTTCGGCCGTGACGGTTTCGGCTGGGAAGAAGAGCGTACGCTTGACCGTTATGAGCTGATGTATGAAGCGGGCCTTGTCATTGAGGCCTGGCGCGACCGAAAGACGGCGGGACTGGAGTCGCCGCCGGGCGAAGAACCCGGTAGAGGCGATGTTGGAATCGCCATGATTTCGGATCATCGGCGCATCCTCGCGACGGCTATCGGGCGCCTGCGCGGCAAATTGAAATACCGGCCGGTGATTTTCGAAATGATGGGCGCCGACTTCACCCTTCTGCAATTACAGCGCACGGTCGAAGCCATTGTCGGCTTTGAATTTCACAAACAGAATTTCCGCCGCAGCGTCGAAAAGTCAGGTTTTGTGGAAGCCAC
>JAUIEG010000261.1 GCA_030428745.1 Alphaproteobacteria bacterium | reverse complement strand
GCCGCAATCACGGGCTTGCGCGCCCGGGTGACCTCTTCCCAGTTGGCGGTGATGAATTCTTCCTTGAAGACGTCAATATAATCCTTGGACGCCATCTCCTTGATGTCGGCGCCGGCGGCGAAAGCTTTTTCCGAACCGGTCAGCACCATACAGCCGATGGCGTCGTCAGCCTCAAACGTCTTCACCGCCTCCGTCAATTCATCCATGAGCTGACGGTTAAAAGCGTTCAGCGCGTCCGGCCGGTTGAGGGTGATGACCCCTACGGCGCCGTCGGTTTCAGTCAATATACATTCATACGGCATAATTTTATCCTGGGTTGGAAGTGTCTAAGCGCCGAGGCCAATCAGCTTGACGAGTTCTTCACGCGCTTTTTGATCGTCACGGAAAACGCCCATCATACGGCTCGTAGTCATGGAAACGCCAGGCGTATTGACGCCGCGCGCCGTCATGCAGGCGTGGCTCGCCTCAATGACAACGGCGACGCCCTGGGGCTCCAGAACCTTCTGGATGCAATCGGCGATTTCGGCGGTCAGCCGCTCCTGCACCTGCAAACGCCGGGCGTAGGCTTTGACAACACGGGCGAGCTTCGAGATGCCGACCACCTTGTCCGTCGGCAGGTAAGCCACATGCGCCTTGCCATGGATCGGCGCCATGTGGTGTTCGCAATGGGAGTGAAACGGAATGTCCTTCAGGAGGACAATTTCGTCATATCCGCCCACCTGTTCGAACGTCCGCTTGAGATAAGTCTCCGGGCATTCATCGTAACCTTGAAAATATTCAAGATAAGCGTCGACAACCCGGCGCGGCGTGTCCTTCAGACCCTCACGCTTCGGGTCGTCGCCGATCCAGCGGATGAGCTCGCGCACGGCTTCTAACGCGCGCTCACGCTCTTCCTCGGTCCTCTCTCGCGGTTCTCCCGCCATCTTTCCTCCTATCGCTCGCCAAGCGGCGTGACATCTCTTTGTGGGACGCCAGTGTAATTCGACAATGGCCGGATCAGCTTGTTGTTGGCGAGCTGCTCCATGACATGGGCGGTCCACCCCGTGATACGGCTCACGACGAAGATCGGCGTGAACATCGGGATCTCAAAGCCCATGAGATAATAGGCCGGCCCGGCCGGGAAATCGAGATTGGGATAGATCCCCTTTTCCGCCACCATGGTCTCATCAAGAATGCGGCTCATCTCCCAATAGTTTTGAGCCTCATCAGTTCCAATCACGTCGACCATTTTTTTGTAGGCCTCAGTCATGGTGGGCACGCGGCTATCGCCCGACCGGTAGACCCGATGGCCGAAACCCATGATCTTTTTCTTCGTCGCCAACGCATCGAGCATCCAGGCTTTGGCGTTTTCCGGCGAGCCCACCTCTTTCAGCATGTGCATCACGGCTTCATTGGCGCCGCCATGGAGCGGACCCTTTAGCGAGCCAATGGCGCCGGTGACCGACGAATAAATGTCAGACGTCGAGGACGCGATGGTGCGCGCCGTAAAGGTCGAGGCGTTGAACGAGTGTTCCGCGTAGAGCGTCATCGAAATATCGAAGCATTTGACGATCTCCGGCGCCGGGACCTCGCCGAAACACATGTGAAAGAAGTTTTCCGAAAACGCGAGGTCTTTCGTGGTCGGGATCGGCTCCTTGCCGTTCCTGAGGCGGAAATCTCCGGCGACGATTTCAGGAATGCGCGCATACATGCGAATGGATTTTTCCATCAAGCCGCCGGGCGATGAGTCTTCTGTCGTATCGTCCTCCTGCCCCAGAAAAGACACTGCGGTGCGCAGCGTGTCCATGGGGTGGGCGCGCTTGTTAAACTTCGCCATGACATCGAGAAGGTCATCGGAAATCCCGCGCTCTTGTCTTTCAGCTGCATTGAACGCCTCAAGCTGCGCGCTTGTCGGCAGCTCGCCGTTCCAGATCAGGTAAGCGACTTCCTCAAACCGGCATTGGCTCGCCAGATCCTGCACCTTGTAGCCGCGATAGGTCAGCGAATTGATCTCCGGCATCACCTTCGACACCGCTGTGTCGTCCGCCAGAACGCCCGCAAGGCCGTATTGTACTTCTGTGTTTGTCATCTTTTTATGTTCTCCTACCGTGCCTTATTCATACCATAAGCGCGTTCAACTCTGGCGACGCGCAACTCATAATTTTCATACCATTCAGCCCTGCCGCGACGCTGCGCCTCGGCGTGGTCTGCATGTTTTTTCCAGTTCGCGATCGCTTCCTCCGATTCCCAGTAAGAAACCGCGATCCCAAAACCATCCACGCCCCGGGCCGATTCAAATCCGAGGTAACCGGGCATTGTCTTCGCCAGTTCCTCCATGCGCCCTGCCATTTCGGCGTAGCCATTATCGCCTTCTGCGCGTTGCGCAGAAAAAATGACGGCGTAATAGGGTGTTTTCGGCTCCATGCTCATTCCACTGGCGTATCGCCGACCTGAAAGTTGTAAATCGACTCATCAAACTTGTTGTAGTCGTGATAGCGCAGGAGATCGTAGAGATCGCGGCGATGCTGCATCTGGTCGAGGATGCCGTTCTGATCGCCGTCTTTTGAGATCGCGTCGAGGCCGCGATCACAGGCGCCCATAGCGAGACGCAAGGTCGTTACCGGATAGATCACGACATTGAAACCCAGCGCCTCCAGTTCCTTCTTGTTCAGCAAACGGCTTTTGCCGAACTCCGTCATATTGGCGAGGATGGGCGCTTTGATCGCTTTACGCACCGCCTCAAACTCCTGCTCGGATTTCATCGCCTCCGGAAAGATCATGTCGGCGCCGGCGTCCACATAAGCTTTCATCCGGTCAATGGAGGCCTCAAGCCCCTCAACGGCGCGGGCGTCGGACCGCGCAATCAAGACAAAATTGGGATCGCGTTTGGCCTCGGCCGCAGCCTTGACGCGCTGGACCATGATGTCGGTGGAAACGATCTCCTTGCCATCGAGATGTCCGCAGCGTTTCGGCATCACCTGATCTTCAATGTGGCAGCCGGAAAGCCCCGCCTCCTCCATCATCATGACCGTGCGCGCCGCCGCCATGGGCTCGCCGAAACCGGTGTCAATGTCGATGAAGGACGGAAGATCGGTGACGCGCGAAATTTGCCGTCCCCGCTCAACAAATTCCGTCATGGTGGCGATGCCGATATCCGGCAGGCAAAGATCGGCGGCCATCACCGCGCCGGAGATATAGACGCCGTCAAAGCCTTTCTGTTCGATCATCTGCGCGCATAGCGGATTAAATGCGCCCGGGTACTGCAACAGTTTTCCCGAGGCCAATCCCTTGCGGAAATCAGCGCGTTTTTCGGCGGCGGATTTTTTCGTGAATAACATTTGAACCTCTTTCTTTCTGTCAGCTGCGCATCATCAGGCCGCGCTTGGGCGACAGGAATGCGTCTTGTGCATCTTTGCTTCTTTCAACCATTTCCAGCCGAAGGCGTCGTCGCTGTCGCCATTGCGCTGCAACAGATCGAGGCGCGCCAGGCCTTCTTCCAGCGTTGGCTGGTGACCTGCCGGAACCCACCACATGACGAAATGCATCTTGCCAAGCACCTCAAACCACTCCTCGCGGCGTTCATAAAATTTCCGATGGATCGTGCCCCATACAAAGCGTTCGAGGCTTTCCACATCTTTCCAGACCGTCATGTTGGAAACAAATTGCGGGTCACCGCCTATCTTGGCTTCGGTGTTGCCTTTTCCGGGCTCTCCGGAGCCCTCCATCATCCAGACAAAACCGGGCATGCGCTTTCCGAGACCATTGATGCGATCAAGATTGTCCATGAATTCTTTGACCCGAGGGTCATCAGTCGGCGCCAGCAGGCGTCCTATATTCAGCTCCGCGAGATGCATCGTCATATCCGGTATCCTTTTTGGGCTAATCAATTCACCTTACTCGCCCGGAGCCGCTGACGGCCACCCTTCCGGCGGCTCGCTGGCGCTGGCGACTTCGCGATGAACTCTCCACCCATCGCCCTTGTTTCTAAAAATCAAAAGATAAGCATCACGCAGGACAATTTCATCGCCGGTCTCGGGATCTGGGTAAGTGACGTTGGAAGCGCCGCGTTCATACGCCCATTCCGCGTTTATAATCACCGTTTCAAAAGGCGTGATATGGATCTCCGCGCCCATGGGAAAAGGGGCGCCGTTTGCAAGCGCCTGCATGGCTTTCCAATCGGCCGAACCGGGCTGCAACAAGACCGCCTGCGGTGAAACCAACCCGCCAAGAGCCGCCATATCATAATCAGATACAGCTTTTTCAAATTGCGTGCGCAGCGTATCAATTTCAGCCATCGCCGCATCACGGTCGATGGACGCTTCGGCGCCTTCCTGGTCCCCGGCGCATGCAGCAAGCAACGGCAATAAAGCAAGGGCCCAAACAAGCGTGCGTTTCATCATGACTGTCCTCCCTTAAAAGCATCAAGTTTTCCGTCGAGCGCGCCGCCCATCGCCTGCCCCAACGCCATGAGGCCGGAGGCGGGACGGATCATCACTTCGAATTCGGCAATCAGGCCGTTTTCATCGAAACGGATGAAGTCGGCGCCTTTCAGTTGTTTGCCGCCCACATGGGCGCTGAACTCAAGCGCAACGCTCATGCCGTCTTCGGCTGCAAACTGGCGGTGATAGGTAAAATCCTGAAACACCTTGATCACCGTTGACAGAACGAGCGTCAACGCTTCGCGCCCTATATAGGGCGTATGGGCCACAGGAGACCGGAACGCTACGTCCTCGCACGCAATCTCACTGACTCTTGAAAGATCGCCGATCGCGGCCATCTCATGCCAGCGTGTGAACGCGTTGATGCAAACGGGATTGAGGCCGGTCAATCTGGATCTGGA
>JAUIEG010000260.1 GCA_030428745.1 Alphaproteobacteria bacterium | reverse complement strand
GGCGCGGGCGTATTGTTCGGAAACGCTGACAATTGTTGCGCTGCCGATCTGCGCGTCCTCGCGTCCGAGAAGCGCGCCGGTGATCGGGTCATTAATCTGCTCGACGACGCGAGAGATTTTCAGCGTGTCGCCAGGTTCAAGACCGGCGTCGGCGCCGACATTGACGTAAAGCTGGTCCACATTGACCTGCGCCACATGCGCTGACCATGAACGGCCGCGAAGGCCATCGGAAATGCGGTCGGCTGCTTCGGAGATCGCGTCACGCGCGGCCTTGCCGAGGGGCGTGTTTTTGAACGTATTGCCGCCGACATTAAAGCCGCTCTTTGACGCGGAAACGGCGATCGACTTGCTTTTGACTTTGCGGTCGACCGAAAAGCTGTCGACGATCTCGCCGGTTGTTGAATCCATCACTTGAAAATCGATGGAGATGCGTCCGGTGCGCGATTGCGGGCTGATGCCGCCAAGGACGCCGCCGATGGAGCCGCCGACGGAAATCCCGCCGCCTTTTTCCGACAGGGTGAAATCGGTTACGGTGCCGCGTACAAGATATTGCGCGCCGAGAAGCTGGCCGGGCGTCGCTGTCTGGCGGGCGGTGAGGCCGCTATTGCTGAGTTGTTGCTCATAGAGCGCCGCATCGAGATGGCTGCGGCTGGCGATGCGGAACTGGTTGGTTTCGGCGAGTTCGGTCTCGAGCATGGCGGCGAGGCCGCCGCCGGCCTGCCACTCGCCATATTGATAAAGGAAGCCGCCATTGGCGCCGAAATCGATGACGGCGACGGATTTCTTCGGCCCCAAGCGGGCCTCCGACTGGGCGTATTCGCTGGCTTCATAGTCCTGCGAGAAGGCCGGAGCCGGAGCCGCCGCCATCATCATGGCCGCCACGGCGGCGCAGGATACGGATTTCAGAAAACCTACGTTTTTCAGTGTGTTGCGGGTCATTTTGCCTCTCCTGAGTTTGGCGCCGGAGCGCTGTCTGGTGTCAGGAAAGACCCTAGGTCAGGGGCTGGAATCGGGCTGTGAGTGGACGCACAGGGTTAAAAGGTTTCCGAGGATTCACCCTGTTTTGCCGCCAGCTGTGTGCGGGCTATAGTAAACACCGGAGAGAATAGGGGCGCCGCTGCGCTCCGGGGGATTTCAAAATGATCCGCACCCGTATCTTGATCGCCGTCATGTTTTTCGCGTCACCGACGCTTGCCGCTGCACAGGATCGACCGCTTGCCCTTGTTGAGCATGTGACGGCCCCGGCGGCGGAGATCGGCGCTTTTGATTATCTCTATGACGATGACAGAATTGACCTTCGTCCCGATGGCGTCATGCGCATCGCTTATTTCGATAGCTGCATTGTCGAAACTTTCACTGGCGGCGTTGTCAAACTGGACAAGAAAAAAGAGGCGAAGATTTCAAAAGGCGGCGTATCGAACCGTGAAGCGCGCCCTTGCCAGACGGCGTCGCTCGCGCTTTCAAAAGAAGCGAAGGAGGCGGCTGCCGCGGTGAAGCGCGTTTCGCCTTTCGATGATGAGGAGTGGCGGGAAATTTCCATTGCCACGGCGACGCCACGCTTTATCTGGCCCGATGAAACGACGGCGGAAAAGAATGCGACGATCAGCGTCTATTTCCTTGAGGCCGAGCCGGCGGAACTTGTCTGGCAAGGCGCGGCGTCTGAGAACACGCTTCTTTATCCGGAAGATGCGCCGTCCCTTGAAACCGGCCTGCCATACCTTGTCACGGTCTCGGTCGACGGTGAGAAGGAACGCTCTGCGGTTTTCTCCGTCGATCCCGGCCTCGATTTGCCCGAGGGCGTCCTGACGACAGCGGTGCCTCTTGGAATTTGAACACGGGGCTTTCAGCAGTTTAGCGAGACGCTATCGATGGTTGTTCGCGGCTGTCCTGTCCGTGTTTCTGGCTCTTTTGTCCGCGGCGCCGCAATCGGATTATCTGACGCGCCTCAGCGGTGATTTTCTTATTCCGCTTACGATGCGCTGGCAGGGCGGTGACGATCGCGAGACGCCGTCGCCATTTGCACTCGTTGTGATTGATGAGGTGACGCATAATACGGAGCCTTTTTCCGAAACGCCCGAAGTCGCCTGGACGCCTTTTCTCGGCGATGTCATCGCAGCCATCGATATGGCGGAGCCCAAAGTCATCGGCCTCGACATGATTTTTCCGAAATCCATTGCGGGTCGGGATCTAGCGCCGGGCTATGACCGGACATTTCTTCAGGCGCTGGCGCAGTCGGGGCGCGCCGGGCGGCTCGTGCTTGCCGAAGCGCGGCTTTCCGAAACCCCGATCCGTCCTTACGAAGGGCAGGTGCTCGCCGTTGGCGGCGCCAGTAACATTCGCCCGGTTCATCTGACGCCTGACCGCGACAATGTGGTGCGCCGCCATCCTTTCTCCTTTGCGCTGGAAGACGGGAGTCGCGTCCTCTCATTCGCGGCGGAGCTTGCGGCGCGCGCGGGGGCCGCGCCGGATGAAAATATCCTCATCGACTATGTGACACCGGCGAGCGAATTTCCCACCTATCGTTTTTCCGATCTCTATGCCTGTATCGAAAGCGGAGAGACGGCGGTGTTCGAGCTCTTCCGCGACAAGATCGTCATCATCGGTACGGCGCTAGATATTGAAGATCGTCATGTGGCGGGCAACCGGCTTGTTGCGGATAAAGATCCACCAATTCTTCCGGTCTTCTGTGCGGGCGGCGCCAACCAAACGCCGCTGTCTATTACGCGGGCCTCCACGGCGGGCGTCTTTGTAGAGGCGCGCGCGGCATACACATTTTTGAACGGCGCCGGCCCTGAGCCTCTTCACCGCTATCTGGTTTTTGTCCTGTCGCTGGCAGGGCTCGCCGCATTGTCATTTGCCTTTTTCCGATTTGATCCGCTGGTTGGGATTGTCATTTACGCCGCGTCTGCATTCAGCATGTGGCTTGCGGGAGCTATATCGCTGGCGAATGGAACGCTTGCGCCGGTTCTCACCTGGCTTCTCGCGGGCTTTGCGCTTTTCGTGATGATCTATGCCTATCGCGTCATCCTCGAAGATCAGGCGAAACGCTGGGTCACGCATGCATTTCGCCACTATCTGAGCCCCTCGCTTGTGGATCAGCTGGCCGAAGAACCGGCGGCGTTAAAGCTCGGCGGAGAGCGCCGTCGCGTGGCCATCCTCTTTACTGATCTTGCCGGCTTTACGACGACAAGCGAGGAGTTGAAGAACCAACCTGAGGCGATTGTCGCCTATCTCAATCAGTATTTTGAAATTCTGGCTGAGACCATCGAAGCCCATCAGGGCTATGTGGACAAGTTCATCGGCGATGCGGTGATGGGTGTGTGGGGTGCGCCGGTTGAGCTTGAGAATCCGGAGCAGCATGCCTTTGAGGCGGCGCTCGCCTGTCTGAAAGCGGTGGACGCGTATAATGCGCAAGGAAACGTCGACATGCCCATCAATTTGCGCATCGGGATTAGCGCAGGCGAAGTGGTGGCGGGCAATCTCGGGTCGAAAGGGCGCTTTAATTACACCGTGATCGGCGACGCCGTGAACCGCGCCGCGCGGCTGGAGCCGGAGAACAAGCGCCACGGAACCCGCATCCTCTTTGATGATTCGGTCGCTAGTCATTTAAGCGGGAATGTAAGGACGCGTTTTCTTGAAGAAACCGTTCTGCGCGGCCAGTCTGTGAAGACGAAACTCTTTACCGCCGATGAAGAAAGCTAGGAAATCCACGCCTTAGCCGCGCTGTTTGCGAGGATCGCCCGAATGGGGCAATCTGAAGGCGGCGGAGCAGGGGAGAGCAATTATGAGCGATCAGCAGTCACGCCTTACACGCCGCGCCATGATGGGCGCTGTCGCCGGTTTATCCGTCAGCGGAGCAGCGTTTCCAGCGCGGGCGCAATTCAGCATCGACCTCGGAAAGATCGGCGATATCGGGCGCATGCTCAAAGGCATGAAGCTCGATGAAGACGACGAGATCGCGCTTGGCGATGATCTTTTCGGTTCGCTGATTCAGACCATGGGCGGTCTTTACCGCAATAGTGACGCGCAAAAGGCCTTGTCCTCGATTGCGGTGAAACTTTTTGAAACGAGTGCACGGTCAGCGTTTTCATGGGAGGCGGTGGTTGTCGACAATAATGAAGTGAACGCCTGGGCGCTTCCCGGCGGCAAGATCGGCGTCAATAAGGGGCTGTTGCGTTATGTGGACAGCGAAGACGAACTCGCTGCCGCGCTCGCGCATGAAATGGGTCACGCGGAGCTGAGCCACGCCGCGAAGGAAATGAAAAAGAAAGCCTTCTACGCCGGATTGTCGACGGCGGCGCAGGCCGCGGCGGTCGCCGCCGCGGACAGCCGGTCGAGCCGAATCGGCGCCGGCGCCGGGATGGAGAGCATCGCTTTGCCTATGTTGCGCCTCGTGACGTCGGGCTATTCGCGCGAACTGGAATATGAGGCCGACCGCCATATTGTCGATACGTTTCAAAAGGTCGGCTATGACGTTTCCCGCGGTTCAAGATTTTACGAGACCTTGCTGGACATCATCCCTGAGAAAGCGAAGGGTACGACATCCCTCTTCGCCGGGCACCCGCAAACGGAAAAACGCCTCGCAGCGTTGCGTGAGGCGAGCGCTGCGGCGCCTCATACGGACGAACTTTTCAATCCGGATTTCTATGCGCTGAAGCAGTCTTTTCCCACCCGGAAAATATACAAGCGAACGGCCGGGTAAGCCGTTCGCCTGTCTTTGGTGTTCGTTCGACCTAGTTCAGGACGATTTCGACTTTCTTCTCTTCGCCTGAACTCACGCTGAGCTTTGTGCGGGTGATCTCGCCGCCGTAGCGGACCGCGACAA
>JAUIEG010000259.1 GCA_030428745.1 Alphaproteobacteria bacterium | reverse complement strand
GTAGTGGAATAAAAAAAGGTCGCCGACTGACAGGTTCATGCTGGAAACACTCCTAATCCTGCCGATTTCGATCATCGCGTTCATGGCTTTGCTGATGATCATCGTATTCTTTCACGAATACGGACACTTCTCCGTGGCGCGCCTTCTTGGCGTGAAAGTCGACGTTTTTTCCATCGGCTTCGGCAAGCCCATTCTGCAATGGATTGACCGTAAGGGAACACAATGGCGGATATCCGCCTTGCCTCTTGGCGGTTATGTGAAATTTTTCGGCGACTTGAACGCTGCCTCTCAAGGGCCGGCTGAAGCTGCGCAGAAGCCGGCGACCACACAATTTCCGGGCCCGCGCGAGGCCGATGAAATCGCTGGCGGCATGAGCGCCGAAGACCGCAAGGTCTGTTTCCATTTTAAACCGGTCTGGGTGCGCGCGGCGGTTGTCGCGGCGGGACCGCTTGCGAATTTCGTGCTCGCCGTCGTGATCTTCGCCGGGCTCTATATGAGCCTTGGGCGGGTGATCGTCGAGCCGATGGTCATGGATGTCACCGCAGACAGCGCCGCCGCTGAGGCTGGGTTCCTGCCGGGGGACCGAATCGTTGAGGTCAACGGGCGTCAGGTCGCCGAGTTCGGCGATGTCGCTGACGCCGTGCTGGTCAGCGGCGGTGATGAAATCCGTTTTCAGGTCGATCGCGGCGGCGAGACGGTCGCCATCACAGCCGCAGCGACCCGAATCGAAAATACGGATCGCTACGGCAATAAGATCGAAAGCTGGCGCCTCGGGATTGTCGGCCCGTCGGCGCAGGATTTCACTTTCCGAAAATATGGGCCGATTGAAGCCGTCTCCGCAGGATTCGGCGAGCTTGGCAGGATATTAGAGCTTACGGTCCGCTATATCGGCAAGATCGTGCTCGGCAAGGAAGACGCGAGCCAGCTCGGCGGACCCATCAAAATGGCCCAATATGCCGGTCAATCGGTGATGTCGGGCTTTGATGATTCGTCCTATCGGGAGCCGCCAGGCTTTCTTTTCAAGCTGCGTGCGAGCCTCGTCGATTTCATTTTTCTCGCAGCGGTTGTGTCGGTCTCCATTGGATTCCTGAATTTGATGCCAGTGCCGGTTCTCGACGGCGGTCATCTTATGTATTACGCATATGAAGCCATCGCTGGGCGGCCTTTGGGGGCTCAGGCGCAGGCGTTTGGTTTTCGTTTGGGCGTCGTCCTCTTGGCGTCGCTCATGATTTTTGTGACCTGGAACGATATCAATAATCTCCTTTCATCTATCAGCTAGGGCGGCGGCATGAGTTTGTACAAGTCGGGGGGCGGGGTTATACGCGCACTTATTGGGCGCGCGATCATCGGACGCGCAGCCGCTGCAGTCATCGCGTCGGTGCTCGCCATGTGCAGTCTCGCGGGCGCACAACAGCCTGTGCAGCAAGAGCCCGCGCCGCAGCCGTCGTTGACGGCGGAGGATCTCTTCCGGCCGACGCCGGCGCCGATCATTCAGGGCATTCGCGTAACCGGCAACCAGCGTATCGAAGCAGACACCGTCGGCTCCTACTTGCCGCTGCAGCCCGGTATGCCGGCCGATCAAGAATTGCTTGACCTGTCGTTGAAGACGCTGTTTCGCACCGGTCTTTTCTCTGACGTCAAACTGGATATGCAGCCTAATAACGTGCTGCTCATCACCGTCGTAGAGAACCCGATCGTCAATCAGGTGATTTATGAGGGCAACCGGCGCGTCAAGAATGACAAGCTTGAGCCCGAGCTTCAGCTCACGCCGCGCTCGATCTATACGCGCGCGAAGGTTCAGGCCGACGTCCAAAAGATTATCGAGCTCTATCGCGCCAAAGGCCGGTTCGCGACCATCGTTACGCCGAAGGTGAAGCCGCTGGAGCAGAACCGCATCGATGTCATCTTTGAAATCGACGAGGGCCCGAAAACCGGCATCGCCAAGGTCAATTTCATCGGCAACGAGGTTTTCACGGACAACGAGTTGCGCGGCGTCGTTCTGACCAAGGAAAGCCGCTGGTGGCGGTTTTTCACCAATTACGACAATTATGATCCGGATCGTCTCGAATATGAGCGCCAGCTTCTGCGTGAGCATTACGGCAAAAACGGATACGCCGATTTTCAGGTGGTTTCCGCCGTTGCTGAACTGACGCCGGATCGAAAAGACTTCTTCATCACCTTCAAGGTGGACGAAGGCCCTAAATACACTGTTGGCGACGTGCGCGTGAAGACCACGCTGGCCAAGCTAAACGCCGAGGCGCTCGAGAATTTCGTCCCCATCAAGGAGGGGCAGACTTTCGACTCTGAGCGCGTGGAAAAAGCGGTTGAATCGATCACATTCGCGACCGGCACGGCGGGCTATGCGTTTGTGGACGTCAATCAGCGGCTTATTCGCCACGAGGATTCAAACACAATCGATCTTACGTTCGAAGTGAACGAAGGTCCGCGCGTCTATGTCGACCGCATCAACATCAAGGGCAACGCCCGCACGCTCGACAAGATTATCCGCCGCGAGATACGTCTTGCGGAAGGCGACGCCTTTAACCGCGTGCTTGTTGACCGTTCGAGGGCGCGTGTGCGCTCTCTCGGTTACTTCAAGGAAGTGACGATTGAGGAGAAGCCCGGCTCGGCGCCGGATCGCACCGAGCTTGACGTTAATGTGGAAGAGCAATCGACCGGTTCGCTCAGTCTTGGCGTCGGTATTTCCTCGACTGAAAACTTTATCGTTGATGTTTCCGTTGAAGAAAGAAACCTTCTCGGGCGGGGCCAGTATCTACGCTTTAGGGTGCAGGCGTCGTCTCGCACGCGTCAGGTCGATATCCGTTTCACGCAGCCATACTTCCTTGATCGCAACCTGGCCGCAGGCGGCTCGTTGTTCAATCAGCGTACAAACTATCGCGAGGCTGGCTTCATCCGCAACAGGATCGGTTTCGGTCTCAACGCCGGCTTCCAGGTGTCTGAATATGGGCGTGGCGGACTCAACTATCTTTTGACCCGCGACAGCGTGATAATCGATACTGACACGTCTCAAAATATCGGCGTTGGCGTCGATCCGCTGTCAATTTTGGTCGCCGGCGCGATGCCCACCAGCGTGACCCCGCTTTTCAACGACGCCAATCAGCAGGTCGGGCAGCAAGTGGTGGCGAATATCTGTGATTTCGCTGCACAGTCTTTAACGCCAACCTGCGAATCGCGCGGCGAATTTTTGACCTCCCTCGTTGGGGTGAGCCTCAATTTCGACACGCGCGACGATCCGATCACTCCTCGGCGCGGCTGGCGTGGCGGCGTCAGCATCGGCGTTGCGGGCCTTGGCGGCGACGTCAATTATTACCAAACTGAACTCAACGGCGCCTGGTATCATCCGATCATCGGTGACTTCATCGGCTCGCTGAAGGGCCGGGTTGGCTATATTGACGGATGGGGCGGGGATGGTGTGCGCCTGTCGGACCGCTTCTTCGAAGGCGCTTCCACCTTCCGGGGTTTTGAGGTTGCTGGCGTGGGCCCGCGCTACGTGACGCGCGTCGATCCTGAAACCGGCGATCTTCTTGGCCAATCCATCGGCGCCAAGGCTTACGCCATCGGCACCGCCGAAATCCTGCTGCCATTGCCTTTGCCGGACCAGTATGGCATTCGAGCGTCCCTGTTCAGCGATTTCGGCACGGTTGGCATGGTCGATGACTCGACAAAGCTGTTGAACGAAAATCCGCAGTTTTTTGTGGATGCGGACCTGGACCCGACAACAGGTGTAAATGGCCGGGAATATGCGCCGATACGAGACGACATGTCGCTGCGGGTGACGGCCGGGGTTTCAGTGAGCTGGGATTCGCCTTTTGGGCCGGTTCGCTTTGATTTCGCCAAAATTATCCGCAAAGAAGATTACGACCAGACGGAGGGCTTCCGTTTCAGCGCGGGGACCAACTTTTAGGTAGAGGTGTAAGATGAAGAAACAAGTTATTGCGATTATGGGCGCAGCCATGCTCGCGGCTGCAGGATTCGCCGGTGGAGCAATGATCAGCAGCGCCGAAGCGCAAAGCTCGGGCAAGGCGCCGGTTATTCTGATCGTTGATCGTGCGCAGATCGTCTCCCAAACGAAAGCGGGCAAGACGATTCCGGGTCAGGCCGAGGACGTCAAAAAGAACGTCGAAAAAGAGCTGGAGGCGGAAGCCGACAAGCTCAAGAAAGACATTGAGAGCTTCCAGAAAAATGCGTCTTTGATGTCCGAGGAAGTTCGCAAGCAGAAAGAGCAGGAACTCTCCGGACGCTATCAATACGGTTTGCCGCAGCGCGTGCAGATCATGGAGCAGGCGTTTTCTGCGGCTGTCCAGAAGGCGCAGGCGAAAATCCTCGTGGAAAGCCAGCCGATCCTCAAGGACATCGTTGACAAGCGCGGCGCCACTATTCTGCTCGACCGGTCGGCGGTCATGTATGCAGCGCCGGAAACCGATGTGACGCAGGAAGTCATCGCCGCGCTTGACAAGAAAATGTCGACCGTCGAGGTCGAGAAAGTCTCGCTCGCCGATCTTGAAAAGCAGATCAAGGAAGCGCAGGCGAAGGCTCAGGCGGCCAACAAGAAGTAAGTTGTACGTTTTGGAACTTTAATGGAGCGGCCGGCGCAAGCGTCGGCCGTTTCGTGTTTCAGGGATGTAGGCCCATGCCGGATAGCCGGTTTTTTGAAACGTTAACGCCGCTCACTGTCGCTGAAGCAACGCAGATCGCTGGCGCGCGTGTTGTTGCTGGAGATGCGAAAGCAACGCTCACCCATGTGGCCGCGCTTGATGCTGCAGATAACGTCGGCGCTGTCGTTTACTGTGAAAAGCCAAACGGGCTCGCCGCGC
>JAUIEG010000258.1 GCA_030428745.1 Alphaproteobacteria bacterium | reverse complement strand
GGCGCTGCGGCGCTGGAATTCTCCTGGCTTGGCTTTACTTCTTCGCTGCCGGCCGAGGCCGGCGTGATGATGCAGGCGCTCTTCGCGGCCGCCGCCATCGTTTTCCTTTCCGCCTCTATCGGCGCAGCGCGATATAATCCGTTGCTCGGCGGCGTTATGTTCACGGTTGCGCTTGTGATCGGCGGCATGGGCGTCATCAATTTCTTCGACCGCATAGACCTTGCGCCAATGATGCGCTGGGCGCTGATCGGTGTTGGCGGTCTCGCGGTTGTCCTCTCTCTGACCCAGGCGGTGCGCGGCGATTCCGGCGCACGCCTTATTCTTCCTGGCGTTCTCATGGCCGCCGCGGCGCCGCTTCTCGGTGTCTTTGCCGCTGAAGGCTCGGCGCTCGCGGCGTTTGCGTCCCACGGTCTTTTCACCCTCGGCATTCTCGCCGCCAGCATCGTTGCGCTGACGGAGACCGGCGTTTCGCAAATGGCTGCGCCGGCGCAGGCGATGGATTTCGGCATTCGGACCTCTCATGATGCGCCGTCGCGGCAACGGGAAGTGCGGTCCCAGCGCGAGCGCGCGGAGATTGTGCTCGACAGCCAGATTGCCCGGGTTCTCGATTATTCCGGCGTGGGCATCTGGGACTGGAGTCCTGATGCGGTGGACCAGACCCAATCCCTGCCGTCGCTTCTCGGCGCCGATTCGGATGCGCCTTTCACACCGGAAGCGTTGCGCGATTTTGTACACGCTGATGACGCAGAGCGTTTTGACTCTGAACTTCTCGCGCCGGTGGATGGGCCTTTTGATGTCTCTCTGAAACTCTATGACGGCCGCATTATGCGCGTGCGCGGCGCGCGCGCGGCTGATGAAGAGTCCGGCGCCATCGAGCGTATCGTTGCGTTTGTGGAAAGCGCTTCGGCGGGCGGCAATGGCGTCAATGAAGAGCGTCTGCGCTCGGCGACAACGGCTGCGGTAGTGCCTGCGGCGACCGATCCGATCACAGCCAAGCTGTCCGCGGCGCTTGCCAATGGCGATATCGTTGCGGCCTTCCAGCCCATCGTTTCCCTCGATAATGAAAAGATCGCCGGCTATGAAGCGCTGGCCCGGTGGCGCGGTCAGGAAGCCGGCGCCGAGGAAGGCCCGGAGCGTTTCGTGCGCGCGGCCGAACGCATCGGCGAGGGCGGCGCGCTCGCCGCGACCATGCTCAATCAGGCGGCGGCCTTCCTTTCCGACGCTTTGAAAAAAGAAAAGCGCAAAGATCTTTTTGTCGCCATGAATGTGTCCTGGGGACAGATGCGTGAACCATCATTCCTCGAAGCGGTGCGCGAAGCGGTGTCGACTTATGACCTGCCCAAGAAAGCGCTGGTGCTGGAGCTGACGGAAGCGGACGCAGTGACGGACGCCAAGCTTGCAGGCGAAGTCTTCCGCAAGTTGAAAGCTTCAGGTGTGGCGCTTGCCTTTGACGATTTCGGCGCAGGCTTCACCTGCCTTTCGAATTTGCGCAAATATGATTTCGACTATCTCAAGATCGACAAGTCCTTTGCCAGAGACATCGAATCCGGCGGCGACGGCGCCAAGATCGTCGCCTCGCTGGCGGGGCTCGGCAAGGATCTCGGCCTTAAGGTGATCCTCGAAGGCGTTGAGTCCAAAGCCGCTTCGTCCAAGGCCCGCCAGATCGGCTGCGCCTATGGCCAAGGCTATGTTTTCGGTAAGCCGGTTTCAGTCGAGCCGGAAGTGGTGGAACCGCCGGTTGAGAGCGAGCCTGAGACCAAACTCGCAGGTGAACCGGCAGAGGAGGTCGAGGCGTCCTCCGAAACTGAGATATCCGCTCCGGCGGCGGAAGAGGATGCGTCATCAGAGACCGCCGCAGCGGGAGACGCGGATGAGCAGCCCGCCGGTGATCCTGCCTTTCAACAGTCTTCATATGTTGGCGCTGCTGACGATGAGGATGATCCCAAGCCGCGCCGCTGGCGACTATGGGGTGGTGAGCGCGATCTGCGCTGATCCCAATAGGGCCCAATACGCAATGATGAACACGTAGCGCTGTCTCAGATCAGCGGCTGTTCAGTTCAAGGGCTGGTTTTCGTCGCGAACAGAGGCCCATTCGGGCGACAGCATGGCGGTTGTCACGCCAAGCTTCGCTAAAGCTTTGTTCCACAAAGGCTCATGAGCGCCGGCGAAAATCATTTCTTCATCAGGCTCACAATGGGCCCAGGCGTTCATGGCGATTTCTTTTTCGAGTTGTCCGGCGCCCCAGCCGGCGTGACCGATAGCGAGTAGAAACCGGCGCGGCGCCGGGCGCTCCGGTTTTTCACCGGCGATATCGATGAGAATGTCGCGGCTCGCTGTCAGCCCAAGCTCGTCGTCAAGCGCCAGCGTTGTATCGAGCTGATAGTCGAGCGTGTGCAAAACCAGCCCGCGCTCGGTTTGCACTGGCCCGCCGAAAAACACCGGCGTTTCATCGGCGTCGTCCTGCGGTGCGATTTCCAGCTGTTGTAAAAGTTCCGAAAGACCGATGTCATCGAGAGGTTTATTGACGATTACGCCCATGGCGTGCTCCTCGTCATGGGCGCACAAGAATACAACGGAGCGCTCAAAACGCGGGTCGCCCATATTGGGCATGGCGATCAGAATCTGGCCGCCAAGAAAGTCCCGGACAGTATCTTCGGGCGCGGATGGTTTCTTACCCATGACCTATAAGGGTAAGGCTCGCGCGAGCCCGATGCAAGGGGGCGTGTTCCGGTGGACGAAAGGGCTCGTGAAGCCTAAAACCCGCCAAGCTTATGAAAAGGAGACATAAAAGTGAGCATTTCAGTCGGCGATAAAATTCCTGATGTAAAAGTTATGGTGGCCACGGGCGAGGGCCCGCAGGCGGCGCAGACCGGCGAGTTGCTGGGGTCCGGCAAGGTTGCGCTCTTCTCCGTACCCGGAGCATTCACACCGACCTGTTCGGCGAAACACCTGCCGGGCTTTGTGGAGAAGGCTGGCGATTTTAAATCCAAAGGCGTCGACAAAGTGGTCTGCATGTCGGTCAATGACGCTTTCGTCATGGATGCATGGGGCAAGAACCAGAATGCCGGCGACAAAGTCGTCATGCTGGCCGATGGTAATGGCGATTTCGCCCGCGCGCTTGGACTGACCATGGACGGCAAAGGGTTCGGCATGGGCGAGCGCTCGCAGCGCTTTTCCGCCGTCATTGAAGACGGTGTTGTCAAACATCTGAACGTCGAAGAGCCAGGCGCTTTCGACGTCTCCAGCGCCGAACACATGCTCGGACAGCTTTAATCAGCGTATTTACGTAAATTCAGGCGGCGTCAGACGAAAGTCTGCGCCGCTTTTCTGGCGAGTTCGTCGACGCGTTCGTTTTCGACGTGACCGGCGTGACCCTTGACCCAGCGCCAGTCGACATTGCGTTCGGCGGCGAGCGCGTCGAGTTCTTCCCAAAGATCCTTGTTTTTCACCGGCTGTTTCGAGGCGTTCTTCCAGCCATTGCGCTTCCAGCCCTTGATCCAGCTCGTGATGCCGTTTTTCACATACTGGCTGTCGGTGTGCAGGACGATCCGCGCGCCTTTCGGCGTCGCTTCGAGGGCACGGATTGCGGCCAGCATTTCCATACGGTTATTGGTGGTGTCGGATTCACCGCCATCGAGCTCGCGGCGCTCGCCGTCTTCAATGATAAGAACGCCCCAGCCGCCGGGCCCCGGATTACCAAGACAGGCGCCGTCCGTGTAGACTTCAATCATGCTGTTTCCTTGCTGGCGAAACCCTAGCTTGCAAGACGAGACGGCGTGTTGAAGACGACCTGCTCGCGTGCGGTTTCGATGTGATCGATGCGCAACCTGCGGCGCGCCGCCAGCGCGGTCAAGAACGCTTCGACAAGGCTTTCCGGCGCGGAGGCGCCGGCGCTCAGTCCGATCGTCGCCACGCCGTCAAGCTGCGACCAGTCAAATCCATCCGCATCTTCGGCGAGAACCGCCTCCGCGGCGCCGGCGATTTTCGCGGTTTCCACAAGCCGGGTCGAATTGGAGGAGGTGGTGGAGCCAATCACGACAAACAGGTCGCAGCCGCTGGCGGCGGCCTTGACCGCTTCCTGGCGGTTCGAGGTGGCGTAGCAGATGTCCTCTCTTGCAGGGCCCGCAATGTCCGGAAAGCGCGCCTTCAGGGCTGCGATCATGTCCTTGGTTTCATCAACGGACAACGTCGTCTGGGTCGAATAAGCGAGCGGGCCGGCAAGGTCGGGCAGCGCTGCGATGTCGCTCAGCGTTTCCACCAGGATGACGGCGCCGTCGGGGGCCTGTCCCATGGAGCCGACGACTTCCGGGTGGTTGCGATGACCCACCAGAATGACTGTTCGGCCCGCCGTGTGATGACGTCGGATTTGGGTGTGGACTTTGAGGACCAGCGGACAGGTGGCGTCGATCTTGATCAGATTGCGTGTCTCGGCTTCCTGATGCGCTGATTTTGGGGCGCCGTGAGCGGAGAAGACCACCGGGCGGTCCGCCGGCACGGCCTCAAGATCTTCGACAAAGACGGCGCCCATGGCGGAAAGACGCGCCACCACATGTGTGTTGTGGACGATTTCGTGGCGCACATAGACCGGCGCTCCATGGAGCGCGAGCGCCTCTTCAACTGTGCGAATCGCCCGCTCCACGCCGGCGCAAAATCCCCGCGGCGCCGCGAGACGCACGGCCAGCGGCGGCTTGCCGGCTTCTGCTTTTCCGGGCGTTGATCGGGTTGTTGATATGGGCACTGGGGTTGCCGGTCCTTTTCTTCACGCGGTAGGGGGCGTTTCGTCGCGTCAGCCTCATCCGCCGCCATATGGGACATTGCGCCGTCAGCGGTGAGAGGCTAC
>JAUIEG010000257.1 GCA_030428745.1 Alphaproteobacteria bacterium | reverse complement strand
AGAGCGCCAAGGGCGACGATCCTTTTGGCGACCGCGCGGAATTCATCAATCTCGTGCGCGCCGCGGCAAAAATCGACAAAGAAAAAAGCTGAGGCATTACGGAGGGTTTCTCCGGTTTTCCCCAAAAACCTGCACAAAGACGGGCTTGCTTAATGCATCGTAATGTCGTTGAGAGACCCGTCGTGCAATCTTGCGCGCTTTAAACAACAGGCGGCTTGGGGGCTAAGCCGCTTTTCTGTGCGGGCGATGTGACCGGGGATCATGCCTCAACAAGCGATGGAATCGGACGTCAAAGGCGTCGTTCAGCTGCTTGCGGCGAGCGCCAATGCAAACTTCGCGGACAAGATCGCGAAAGCGCTGTTGCGTGCGGGTTACCGGCTCGATCCCGGCGAGTTTGATCCGGCGCGCATCGACGCTGTGGTGGTTTTGTGGACCGGCGTCGCGCTCGATAAACCCGGCCTGGTCGCCGTCGCCCGCGAGGCGTGGAAAGCCAGGCGCCTGACGCCCGTCAGCATTGGCCGTGTCGAACCGCCCTTTGGCTCCCGCGATGTGGCGCCCATGGATCTCGCCGGCTGGCGCGGTGATGACGGCGATCCGCGCTGGCGTTTCGTTCTTTCCGATATTGAGGCGCTGAAGGCGCGGGCGGCGCTGGAGCCCCCGGCCAATGAGGCTGTTTCCGCGATTCAAATCGGGGAAACGCAACCGGCGGCCAAAGAAGCAGCGCCACAGATCAGGGCGCAGACGGTGTCTCACGAGCCCCGGCTTCTGGATGATCTGCTTACGGAAGATAGCGCGGCGCCGCACCATCCGGCCCGCGCGCTCTGGCGCAAGCGCCTTTTTCCCGCAGCGCCGATGCTGGCTGGCGGCCTTGGCGCCCTCGCCTTTGCCGCAGGCGTTTCTTTTATGGTCGGCTCGTTACGCTCGCGCCCGGCGCCCATTCAGCCCGTCACAGCGCAATCGGCGCCGGCGGAGGTTGAAGAAGAACCGGCGCCCGGCGCCAATCTCGCCCTGGTGCGGCTCGCGCCCGGGGTGAGCCCGCCGGAAGATTTCACCGTTGAAGATGAGGTTGAAACGCCGGCTGCGCCAGATAAAAGCGCCGTCGAAAACAATATGCCCGAAACCTCCTCCGCGCCGTCGGCGTCTTTAGAACCAACGCTGGGCGATGAACAAAACGAAACGCCTGAAGACCTGGAGACCCTTGTCGTTCCCCGCCTGAAGCCGGAACCGCCGGTTGAAGAGCCGCTTGCGGCGGATCTTAATCAGGCCGCGCTCGCCCAGCTTGCCTCTGCGGTGGAGGCGGAGGCCCGCATTGAGGAGCAGGAAGCGGTTGCCGTGGCGGAAGATTATCTCGGCGATTATTTCTCGGATTGCGAAGGTTGCCCCGACATGGCGGCCCTCAATGGCGGCGCCTTCATGATGGGCGCTCGCTCCGATGAACAGGATCGGCAACCCGAGGAAACGCCGCAGCGCCGCGTCGATATCGGTTATCGCTTTGCGATTGCGACGCGAGAAACCACCTTCGACCAATGGGCGTTGTGCGTCGCCGATGGCGGTTGCCGCAATTATGAGCCCGATGATTCCGGCTGGGGGCGTGGCGCCCGGCCAGTGATTAATGTCTCTTATGAAGACGCGGCGGCCTATGCGCGCTGGCTGTCGGCGAAAACCGGTCACTATTACCGACTGCCGAGCGAGGCGGAATGGGAATACGCCGCCCGCGCGGGCACGGGCGGGCCCTTCCATTACGGCGCTGCGCTTTCGGCAGAGGCGGCGAATTTCAACGGCCACTATCCTTACCGCGCCAGCGCCGCAATCTTCCGTGGACAGACGGTCCCCGTGACCCGGTTCCGCCATAACGCCTTCGGCCTTTTCGATATGCACGGCAATGTCGCCGAATGGACGCTCGATTGCTGGAATGGCAGTCATCGTGGCGGCCCCGTCACCGGCGCCGCCCGGATCGACGGCAATTGCGCGCGCCGGGTCGTCAAGGGCGGCGCCTGGAGCTCGCCCGGCTGGCGCCTGCGCTCGGCCTCCCGGCGCGGGGCGGACGCCGAAACCCGCAACAATGAGACAGGGTTTCGGGTCGTGAGGGCGCTCGATTGAGGGGCTTTCAAGAGGCGTTCGCCGCGATCTCTTACCGAGGTGTAAACCGCGGATCTCAAATCCCTTGGGATTTTTTGTCCCATAAGGGCTTTCACCGGGTTGCGGGTGAGAAATCCCCTACTTATATCCCGCCCGAACGCGGGGCTTTGGGTCGGTTTCGGCCTGTCCCTCCGCATCCATCAACTGTCACCCCTAGGGGCTGTCCGCTTCCGGCGCTTTACGGCGCCAAAAGGGCCGATTTTGAAGGCCGGAAATAACGGGACCGCTCGCTGCGAATGGAGAAAAGACGAATGGGTAAAGTTATTGGCATTGACCTCGGGACGACGAACTCTTGCGTCGCCGTCATGGAAGGCAAAGAGCCGAAAGTCATCGAAAACGCCGAAGGCGCGCGCACCACGCCCTCCGTGGTCGCTTTCACTGAAGACGGCGAGCGCCTGATTGGCCAGCCGGCCCGCCGCCAGGCGGTCACCAACCCCGAAAACACCTTCTTTGCGATCAAGCGCCTCATCGGCCGTCCTTATGACGACCCGACAGCGCAAAAAGACAAGGGCATGGTCCCCTATGAGATCGTCAAGGGCGATAATGGCGACGCCTGGGTTGAAAGCCGCGGCGAGAAATACGCCCCGTCGCAGATTTCGGCCTTCATCCTTCAAAAAATGAAAGAGACGGCGGAAGCCTATCTCGGTCAGGATGTGGATCAGGCGGTCATCACTGTGCCCGCTTACTTCAACGACGCCCAGCGCCAGGCCACCAAAGACGCCGGCAAGATCGCCGGGCTTGAAGTCCTGCGCATCATCAACGAGCCGACGGCGGCGGCGCTTGCTTACGGTCTCGACAAGAAAGAAGGCAAGAAGATCGCCGTTTACGACCTCGGCGGCGGCACCTTCGACGTCTCGATCCTCGAGATCGGCGATGGCGTTTTCGAAGTTCTCTCGACCAATGGCGACACCTTCCTCGGCGGTGAAGACTTCGACCTTCGCATTGTCGATTACCTCGCCGATGAATTCAAAAAGGATCAGGGCATTGATCTGCGCAAAGACAAGCTTGCGCTGCAACGCCTGAAAGAAGAAGCGGAGAAAGCCAAGAAAGAGCTTTCCTCGACCTCTTCTTATGAAGTGAACCTGCCCTTCATCACCGCCGACGCCTCCGGGCCGAAGCACCTGACGATGAAGCTCAGCCGAGCCAAGCTCGAAAGCCTCGTCGAAGACCTGGTCAAGCGCACCGTCGATCCGTGCAAGGCTGCGTTGAAAGACGCCGGCGTCACCCCCGGCGATATTGACGACGTCATCCTCGTTGGCGGCATGACCCGCATGCCGAAAGTGCAGGAGACGGTGAAAGCCTTCTTCGGCAAAGAGCCCCATAAAGGCGTCAACCCGGACGAAGTCGTGGCGCTCGGCGCGGCGATCCAGGCGGGCGTTCTGCAGGGCGACGTCAAGGACGTCCTTCTGCTCGACGTGACGCCGCTGTCGCTCGGCATCGAAACCCTTGGCGGCGTCTTCACCCGCCTTATCGACCGCAACACGACGATCCCGACCAAGAAGTCGCAAACCTTCTCCACGGCTGAAGACAATCAGTCGGCGGTGACGATCCGCGTCTTCCAGGGCGAGCGTGAAATGGCGGCCGACAACAAGATGCTCGGCCAGTTCGATCTTGTCGGCATTCCTCCGGCGCCGCGCGGCGTGCCGCAGGTTGAGGTCACGTTCGACATCGACGCCAACGGCATCGTCCATGTTTCGGCCAAGGACAAGGCGACCAACAAAGAGCAGTCGATCCGCATTCAGGCCTCTGGCGGTCTGTCAGACGCCGACATCGACCAGATGGTCAAGGACGCCGAAGCCAACGCTGACGCTGATAAACAGCGCCGCGAGGGCGTCGAATCCAAGAACCGCGCCGAAGCGCTGGTCCATTCCACTGAGAAGAATCTTGAGGAATATGGCGACAAGCTTGAAGGCGATGACCGCAAGGCCATCGACGAAGCGCTTGCGACGCTCAAGGAAAAACTCGAAGGCGATGATGTTGAAGAGATCAACACCGCCGCCGGAACCCTTGCGCAGGCGACCATGAAGCTCGGTGAGGCCATGTACAAAGCCGGCGCCAGCGATGAAGCCGATGCGGGCGCGCAAGCGGCCGCGGCCGACGCCGCCCGCGAAGAAAGCAGCGATGATGACGACATCGTCGACGCCGACTTCGAAGAAGTCGACGGCGAAAAGAAAGACTAAAGCGACAGGGGGCCGCGCCAAGAGCGCGGCCTCTTTCGTCCCGGTCCTTTTAAATTGGGGACGGACCGGATGAGAGGGGCGACGATCAGAAAACCCGAACAACCGGGCGCGTGAAATGTTATGGCGCAAGCTTGCTATTATGAAGTTCTAGGCATTGAGCGCGGTGCGGATCCGGCGGCGATCAAATCCGCTTTCCGCAAACGCGCCATGCAATATCATCCCGACCGCAACAAGGATGATCCGACCGCCGAGCAAAAATTCAAGGAGCTTGGTGAGGCCTACGAAATTCTTTCCGATGAACAAAAACGCGCGGCCTATGACCGTTTCGGCCACGCCGCGTTTCAAAATGGCGGCGCCGGTCCCGGCGGCATGGGCGCCGGGTTCGCCAGAGGCGGCATGGGCGGCGGCGCAGGCGCAGCCGGCTTTTCCGACATTTTCGATGAGATTTTCGGCGAGTTCATGGGCGGCCAGCGCGGCGGACGGCGCACCGGGCCGGGCCGCGGCGCCGACCTTAAATATAAT
>JAUIEG010000256.1 GCA_030428745.1 Alphaproteobacteria bacterium | reverse complement strand
GCCGTCGCTGAAAGGCATAGATAGCCAATCACCTAATATGGCGCGCCGATTTTCATCCGCTTGCGGCCAATATTCGTCGATCATTTTTGCTGTGCCGTCCAGCGCCGTCAGGCGCTCTCCAAGCCGCGCATATTGCGGCGTGGCCCCCAGCATCAGGACATTCTGGTTATTTTCGGCAATTAGTCGGCTAACCCTGTCGACATCCGGCGGGGATGGAAGCATGGGCGCTCCCATTCTCGCGTAAATATTTGCTAGGTTTGTCCAATCATTAGTCATATGACGACAATTTTTCCCGGCGTTTTTGGGGCTGGCTGTAGGAACAATATGTGCAAGATTGGGGCCTATGGCCAGAATCGTCATTTACACGAATCCCTTGGACAGGATCTATATTCGGCGCCTCGGCTGGCCGCCAGTCATCGGAACTTACCTCTTGTGTCTGGGATTGCGTGATCTTGTCTTGCGCGGCCATCGCTTCCGGATAGTCAAGGAGCCAAGGCCCGTCGGTGCGGATCTCGCGATCTTACATACGGATTGCACGATCGCAGATGATGAGTATGTCGGGCTCTCGAGTCATTTCGAGCATGCCGTCAATTTCATGAAAGACATTTCCAAGCGCAACGTGAGTAAGTCACTGCTTGAGAGAACAGACGCCTGGCCGGGGCAGGTCATCGTAAAATCCGATTTGAATTACGGCGGCGCGGTTGAAGTGAGGCGTAACAAGGAGGCGCAAAGGCGCGGTTTGCCGATTCCTTATCCAGGGGCTGAAGTGAAACCGTCATACGATATCTATGACTCTATTGACGCCGTGCCTGGTGCTGTCTGGGAAGATCGCGGACTTGTCGTCGAAAAATTTCTCCCGGAGCGCGATCCCGACGGTTACGCCATGCGCACCTGGGTTTTTATGGGAGACAAATGGAGCTGCATGCGCCATGTTTCAACTGAGCCGATTGTGAAGGCGCACGGGATTGTCAAATCCGAACCTGTCGAGCCGACGCCTGAAATTTTCGTAGAGCGCAAACGGCTGGGTATGGACTTCGGAAAATTCGATTATGTTGAACATGAAGGCAGAACAGTTTTGCTTGATGCAAACCGGACGCCTGGCATTCCCAATGTGCCGCGGCGCATCCGGCGCATCGAAGGACGCAATATCGCTGACGGCCTCGAAGGCATATTGAAAGGCCGCTGATAGTGAGTGGCGCTTACGCACCCGCCCTGATATCTATTCATCATGACCCGACCCTTGAACCCTGTCTATTCAGCCCGGCCACAGTCGATCTTCCCAACCATGTCGCGGCTGGCGCGCGAACAGAACGCCATCAATCTTGGTCAGGGATTTCCCGATGAGGATGGGCCGAAAGAAATTCGCGAAATTGCCGCGCAGGCGATCATCGACGGCCCGAACCAATATGCGCCCGCCGAGGGAACGCCCGAACTCCGGGAGGCGGTGGCCGCAGATAACAAGCGATTTTGCGGTCTCGACATTAACCCCGAGACGGAGGTCCAGATAACCTCAGGCGCGACAGAGGCGCTCGCCGCCGCTTTTCAGGGGTATCTGGAGCCCGGCGACGAAGTGGTGTTGCTGGCGCCTTTTTACGAGTGCTACGCACCTCAGATCGAAGCAGCCGGCGGACGCGTCAGGTTTGTGGACCTTATTCCGCCTGCATGGTCTCTTGAAGCCGCTGCGCTGGAAGCGGCGATTACCTCGAAAACAAAACTGATTGTTATCAATACGCCGCACAACCCGCTCGGCAAAGTCATGAGCCGCGGCGAGCTTGAAATCGTTGCGGAAGCGGCGCGGCGTCATGACCTCATTGTTGTCTGCGATGAGGTCTACGAGCATCTTGTCTTTGACGGACAGCCCCATATTCCGTTGATGTGCTTGCCTGGCATGAAAGAACGGGTGATCCGAATTGGCTCTGCGGGCAAGACGTTTTCGCTCACCGGATTTCGTATTGGTTACGTGACAGGACCGGCGCGGCTTATCACCGGCCTGATGAAGGCGCACCAGCACCTGTCCTATACGTCCCCGGGCTCTTTGCAGAAGGCGGTGGCGGCGGGGCTGGCGTTGGGCGACGATTATTACGAGCGGTTCGTCGCCGACATGCAAGCGAAGCGTGATCTTCTTGCGGCGGGGCTGAAGGAGGCGGGCTTTGACGTGCTCCCATGTGGGGGAACGTATTTTCTGACGGTCGATATTCGTTCTGTAGGCCGTGACGACGATGCTGCGTTCTGCAAGGAAATCACGGAGAATGCGAAAGTCGCAGCGGTGCCGATCTCGGCGTTCTACCATCCCCAACAGAAAAATTCGCCGCGTACCTATGCGCGTTTTTGCTTCTGCAAGCGGCCTGAGATATTGCAGGAAGCCTCGGCGCGCCTAGCGCGTTATTTCAGTTAAGGAAGGCCAGGCGTGATGAAAACGGCTTTGTTCTGGATGCTTGGATGCGCGGCGCTTCTCGGCGGTTGCGTCAAGGCGGTGACAACGACAGTTGGAACGGCTGCGGGCGTAACAAAAACAGCCGTGAAGACGACGGCCGGGGTTTCTGGCGATGCTGTTGAAGCCGCTTTTAAACCGCACGATCATGACAATGATCCGCGTCCTTTCGATGCCGCCCGCAACGCTATGGCCGATGTGAACGCTGCGCTCATCGCCGCGCAGGCCAGCGGCAAAAATGTCCTGCTCGTGCTCGGCGGCAATTGGTGTCACGACAGTCGCGGACTGGCGGCGAAATTCGAGCGCGATGAACTCGCCGAAGTCATCGCCGAGAGTTATGAACTTGTTTATGTGGATATCGGCTATCGCGACCGCAATCTCGATGTGCCGGCGCGCTTTGGCGTGATGGAGCTGTTCGGTACGCCGACAGTGCTGATTGTGTCGCCGGAAGGGGACCTTCTCAATCGCGACAGTGTTCACGACTGGCGCACCGCCGATTCAAAACCCTATGACGAAACGCTAAGCTATTTTGAGCGTTTCGCCGGCGGGCGATAGCGTTACGATTTCGATTTCGCCTGCTGCTCTGTGGTCCAGTAGGAGATGCAGGGGATCTTGGTCCGGTCGCAGCGGTCGGCGTATTTCTTGGCGATTTCCGTCACTTCTTCGAGAAGGCCCTCTTCGAGCGTAATCGGATCGAGACCGAGGCCGAGAAGTCGCTGGTTTTCAACATTCAGCTCGTTTTCCGCATCTTCCTTGCGCGGGTTGTTCACATATTCGATTGAAGCGCCGGTTTTCTTTTCGATCAGCTTGGCGAGATCGCGAACCCGGTGGGTTTCGGTCATCTGGTTCAGGATGCGCACGCGTTCGCCATGCTGCGGCGGCGTTTCAATAGCGAGCTCAATACACTTCACCGTGTCCTGAATATGAATGAAGGCCCGCGTCTGTCCGCCCGTGCCATGAACGGTCATCGGGAAGCCGACGGCGGCCTGCATCAGGAACCGGTTCAGCACCGTGCCGTAATCGCCGTCATAGTCGAAACGGTTGATCAGGCGCTCGTCTTTCTTCGTTTCTTCGGTCTGTGTGCCCCAGACAATGCCCTGATGAAGATCGGTGACCTTCAGCCCGTCATTCTTGTTGTAGAACGCGAAGAGCAACTGATCCTGTGTCTTGGTCATGTGGTAGATCGAACCAGGATTAGCCGGGTACAGAATCTCCTGGCGAATCTCCTGGCCGTCATCGGTTTCGATCTTCACTGGCAGGTAGCCTTCAGGAATTTTCATTCCCGCCGTGCCGTAGCCATAAACGCCCATCGTGCCGAGATGGACGAGATGGGCGTCGACGCCGGACTCCACAATCGCGGCGAGCACATTGTTGGTGGCGTTGAGATTATTATCCACCGTATAGCGTTTGTGGTAAGACGACTTCATGGAATAAGGCGCGGCGCGCTGCTCGGCGAAATGCACGATGGCGTCGGGCTCGAAATCCTTGATGAGATTCATGAGCCTCGAGTAGTTTTTGGCCGCATCAATATTCTCAAACATGATGCGGCGACCGGAGACTTCCTCCCACGCCTTGAGGCGGGTGGAGACCGGTTGAATCGGGGTCAGCGATTCCACTTCCAGTTCGATGTCGATCTTGCGGCGGGACAGATTGTCCACAATCACCACATCGTGGCCCAAATTTGACAGATGCAGCGCTGTCGGCCAGCCGCAGAACCCGTCGCCCCCAATCACCAGGATCTTCATATTTCTTCCTACTTCCAGAAGTCTTCTCGACCGTCGCAACGCTATTTCGTTACGGGAGTTCGAGCCGTATTAGAGCGCTGACGGCGCACAAGGCAACCCCCACCGTCTCCTGGCTGGCGGCAAAGGCGATTGACGGCGCGTATGGCCCCCCGCTAGCCTTTTTGCAGGCGCGAGCATGGGGAAAGCGCCCCGGAACAAAGGATAGCGTCCTTGACGGCGGCGGACACAGCAAAACGGCTCAGCGCCCATTATGAGGGCTTGGGGGCTGCGGCAATCATCGATCATGCCGTGCATGAGGCTTTTTCGGGTCGGATTGCCTTTGTTTCCTCCTTCGGGGCCGAATCAGCGGTGCTACTCCACCTCATGGCCTCGGTCGATCCGTCGATCCCGGTCCTCTTTCTTGACACCAACAAGCTGTTCGGGGAGACGGTGCGCTACCGCTCCCGGCTGCAGCATCAGCTGGGCCTTGAGGATGTTCGGGTCATCGGCCCCAGGAAGGCCGACCTGGAACGCGAGGACCCTCAAGGCACCCTGTCCATGAGCGATCCCGACGAATGCTGCCGGCTTCGCAAGACCGAGCCGCTGGCGCGGGCGCTCAAAGGATTCGACTGCTGGGCGACGGGCAGGAAGCGGCACCAGACGGCGTTCCGCAAGGAGATGGGCATCGTTGAGCATGATGGGCAGACCTTC
>JAUIEG010000255.1 GCA_030428745.1 Alphaproteobacteria bacterium | reverse complement strand
GGGGTTGGCCAATGCTTCGCCAAGACTGTGCGGCGTTGTCAGCGTCGAGACGACATTCTCCCCCTCAAGCTGGTCATGCGCCGGCGCCCACAGAACATCCGGCATGTCCCGCGCAAAACGGGGATCTTTGAGCATGACGATGCGCACCGCCCCGCCGCTGGCTTTTTTCAGCGCGCGCGCATGGGGAACCGCCCGCCGCCCGGAAATGATCGCAATATCGGGCATGGGCCCGGCGAGCGGGCCGCCCACACGCCCCGGGGCCTCGCCCGGGTCAACCGGTCCCCAGGGCGCCATCCATTCCCATGGCGGGCGCGGCGTGACCTTGCGCTCCTCGAAAGGCAAGCCGAGAGCCTCGGCCACGGCCATACATTGGACAGCGTCGCCAGCCTTCCCGTCGGTCAGCACCCACATCTTCATTATTGCGCCCCTTCACCGCCAATGAGTGGGTTCACGCCACACATCATTTCACTGCTCCTGCGAACGGAATGCGGTTGAAAGACCTGAGTCTATTAGATAATAATACTCACTAACTAGCATTTTCTACCAATTTTTGTTTTTGGGGAAACATTTTGCGATTTGAGGCCCTTTTTGGATGCTGCGCCGCAATATTTTCTTGCACAGGCTCCGAATCTTAACGCAGACTAAGGCGACACGTCGGCGTGATCATCTTGCGCCGAATAATGGCTGTCGCGGAAAAAACAAAACAGGGGCTTAATGACCATGAGCGCAGAAGCCGTCCTACGACGCATCAAGGACGAAAAAATCAAATTCGTCGACCTTCGTTTCACCGATCCCAAAGGCAAATGGCAACATGTGACGTTCGACGAGTCGCTTGTCGACGCCGACCTAATGTCTGAAGGCACAATGTTCGACGGATCCTCCATCGCCGGCTGGAAGGCGATCAACGAGTCCGACATGATCTTGATGCCGGACACAGATACAGCGGTAATGGATCCGTTCTTCGCACAGCCGACTTTGTCGCTTACCTGCGATATTCTCGAACCGTCGACCGGCCAGCCTTACGGGCGTGACCCGCGCACCACCGCGAAAGCGGCGGAGGCCTATCTTAAATCTTCAGGCGTCGGCGACACGGCCTTTTTCGGCCCGGAAGCAGAGTTCTTCGTTTTCGACGACGTCCGCTGGTCTACCGAACAGAACAATATGGGATACGCTGTGGACAGCGTCGAAGGCCCGTATAACAGCTCAACCGATTTCGACGGCGGCAACCTCGCCCACCGGCCGGGCCCCAAAGGCGGTTACTTCCCGGTGCCGCCAGTGGACAGCTGTCAGGACATGCGGTCTGAAATGCTGGCGCTGATGGGCGAAATGGGTCTTGAACCTGAAAAGCACCACCACGAAGTGGCGCCTTCGCAGCATGAACTCGGGATGAAATTCTCGACGCTGACGGTCATGGCCGACCGACTGCAAATGTATAAATATATCGTCCATCAGGTTGCAGCGGGTTACGGCAAGACGGCGACCTTCATGCCGAAACCGATCTTTGGCGATAACGGCTCCGGCATGCACGTCCACCAGTCGATCTGGAAGGGCGGCCAGCCGACCTTCGCCGGCAACAAATACGCTGACCTGTCTGACACATGCCTGCATTACATTGGCGGCATCATCAAACACGCGCGGGCGCTCAACGCTTTCACCAATCCGCTGACCAATTCTTACAAGCGTCTGGTGCCGGGCTTCGAGGCGCCGGTCCTGCTCGCTTATTCAGCGCGCAACCGTTCAGCCTCTATTCGCATTCCGTGGGTTTCCTCGCCGAAGGGCAAGCGTCTTGAGACACGCTTCCCGGATCCGGGCGCAAACCCCTATCTCGCTTTCTCGGCGCTCCTCATGGCGGGCCTCGACGGCATCGAGAACAAGATCCATCCTGGCGACCCCATGGACAAGGACCTTTACGATCTGCCGCCGGAAGAGCTGAAAGACATTCCGACAGTCTGCGGTTCTCTGCGTGAAGCCCTCGGCGCCCTCGACGCCGACCGCGACTTCCTCAAAAAAGGCAACGTCTTCAACGACGATCAGATCGACGCCTATATCGACCTCAAAATGGAAGACGTCCTTCGGTTTGAAACGACGCCGCACCCGGTCGAATTCTCCATGTACTATTCGGTCTGACGACCACCGGATAAACGCCCCACGGACGGGGGCATAGAACGGGGCCCTTTCGGGGCCCCGTTTTTTTTGCGCGCACTCTCGGCATCTGCTGACCAACCGCCGCAACCCCTTAATATGTCGACGCAAAACGGGACGATGCGCATACAGCGCAGGCTGGCTTGACGGCCGCCATTTTTTATGTAACCAATACGTTACATATGATAAACGCAAAAGATATGGACGCCGTTTTTCAGGCGCTCGCGCATGAAAGCCGCAGACGCATGCTCGACATCGTGAAAGAGGAACCGGGCATTGGCGTCGGCGCTCTCGCGGGCGAATTCGACGTCAGCCGCATCGCCGTGATGAAGCATCTCACCGTGCTGGAGGACGCCAACCTCATCATCTCCGAAAAGGACGGGCGAACGCGCAAGCTCTATTTCAACGCTGCGCCAATCCAGATGATCCACGACCGCTGGACCACCGAGTACAGCGCCTATTGGGCGGGTCAGATGACACGCCTCAAATATCACGCCGAAGCGCGGCACGAAGCCGAGAAGGTGAATAGGAAAAAGGGGACCGACAAGTGAGTGAAGAAAAAAAATATGTGGAGAAACAGTTCTACCGTGTTGTCATCGATGCGCCGATCGAAACGGTCTGGTCGGAACTTGTAAACACGAAATCGCCGCGCCCTTTTTTCTGGAACGCACGCTGGGATACGAAAGCCGGGATGGCTGCTGGCGCCCGTTACCGTATGGCGTCGAATGACGATACAGTGGTCGCCGTCATCGGCGACATCGTCGAGATGGATCCGCCGAACAAACTTGTCACCACTTTCCAGCTCACCTCCCTGCCTGACCCCGCCTCAACCGTCACCTATCTTCTAAAAGAAGTTGAAGGCGGCACGGAGTTTTCTCTTGTCACCGAACACATTCTCGCTGGCTCCAAAAGCGAAAAGTCCATGGCGGCGGGCGCCAAATTCATTGTCGAAAACTTCAAAGCCTATGTGGAGACCGGCAAGGTCACCTTTAGCGCGCGCATGATGAACGCACTTTACGGACTGATGGCGCCGATGACGCCTAAGCCCATGCGCGCCGAAAACTGGCCGCTGGATTAAGGGAGAGAAATAATGGCTAAATCACCTGAAGAGATGGCGAACGCAATGATCGCCAATATGAAGGAAAAGACCGGCAAGACGCTGGCGCAATGGATCGCAATCGCCAAGAAATCAGGCGAGGAAAAACATGGGCAGGTCGTCAAACATCTCAAAGCCGAACACGGACTCACCCACGGCTTCGCCAATCTTGTCGCGCATAAATATCTGAAAAGCGACGCCGGCAGCGCCGATGGCGGCGATGAGGCGCTCGTTGCTGCGCAATATGCAGGACCGAAAGCGGAATTGAAGCCGATTTACGACGCGCTCATCAAAGCCGCGACTGCGCTCGGTAAAGACGTCGAAGTCGCGCCGAAGAAAACCTATGTGAGCCTGCGCCGGAAAAAACAGTTTGCGCTTATCCAGCCATCAACCAAAACCCGCGTCGATCTCGGGATCAATTTCAAAGACGAACCGGCCAAGGACCGTCTTGAAAAATCGGGGAGCTTCAACGCCATGGTCTCTCATCGCGTCAAGCTCGAAAAACCCGGCGACGTCGACAAGGACGTCAAAGCCTGGCTCAAAAAAGCCTACAGCCAAGCGTGAGATAAAATCGAAAATGGAGGGAGTTATGTCACAATCACCAAAATTGCCGGTTTGGTTCTGGATAGTCGCGGCGCTTGCGCTGATCTGGAATTTACTCGGCGTTTTCGCCTACATTCAGCAAATGACCATAAGCGACGAAGCGCTTGCCGCTTTGCCTGCCGCAGAACGCGCGCTTTATGATGCTTATCCGGCATGGGCCGCGGCCGCTTTCGCCGTCGCCGTTTTCGGCGGCGCCGCTGGTTCTGCTTTGCTCCTCTTGCGCAACAAACTCGCCATTCCCGTCTTCGGCGCTTCGCTGGCCGGGATCGCTGTGCAGATGGTTCATTCCCTGTTCATCGCCAATTCCGTCGCCGTCTATGGCCCCGGCGCCGCGATCATGCCGGTGATGATCGTCGTCATCAGCGCGGCGCTTTTGTGGTGGTCGATGCAGCTGAAAGCCAAAGGCTGGATCGGCTAGACCTTGTTGCAGCAAAAGTGGTTGCCTGTTTTGCAGTTCGCAACACGGCCAACCAATAATGGAACTGCGCGTCGCTCTTGCGCGCAAGGGCTCATCGTTCGACCATAGCGCCCATGAGCGAAGACCCTTGCGTTCTCACCAATACCGAAGGGCCGGTGCTGATCGTCACGATCAACCGGCCCGACCGGCGCAACGCCGTCGATAGCGCCACTGCGAAGACGCTGTTTGACACCTTTCAAAGATTCGATGACGACGATGATCTTTCCGCCGCGATCCTCACCGGCGCGGGCGATAATTTTTGCGCCGGCGCCGATTTAAAAGCGCTCGCCTCGGGCGATCAGCGCGAGCTCGCCGAAGACAAAACCGCCATGAACACGCTTGCGCCCATGGGCCCGACGCGGATGCGGCTGTCAAAACCGGTTATTGCGGCGGTCGAAGGGTTCGCCGTCGCCGGCGGAATTGAACTCGCCCTCTGGTGCGATCTGCGCGTCGCCGCAGAGGGCGCGACCTTCGGCGTTTTCTGCCGCCGGTTCGGCGTGCCGCTGATTGACCTCGGGACGGTGCGCCTGCCCCGTCTGATCGGTCATTCCCGCGCGATGGACATGATCCTT
>JAUIEG010000254.1 GCA_030428745.1 Alphaproteobacteria bacterium | reverse complement strand
TCGACATTATTCAACAACCTTCGGCACAACGAAGAAGTGGTCTTCGGTCTTCGGCGCATTGGCCACGACATTCTCCGGCTGGCCGCCGCCGGTCGGGCCGTCCTGCAGAACATCCTCACGCATGGGAAGCTGAACATCGACGGTCGACGCCATGGCCTCGACGCCTTCGACATCGACTTCATTCAATTGCTCGATCCAGCCGAGAATGCCGGAGAGCTCTTTCGCGAGCGGCTCAAGGCGGTGCTCGGGCTCGGCGATGCGCGCGAGCTTGGCGACCTTGCGCACGGTGTCCTTATCGATTGACATGAGGTCTCTCTTAAAATCCTGAAACGACGCCTGTGCCTATCAACGCCCCCGCTCGCGCGCAAGGCTTCCGGCGGAAGCGAAAAGCCCGTCAATGGCCTGGGCGGGCTCGGCCAGGGGCGTCCGGGCGAAATCCTCCACCGCGTCGGCGAAATCCTGGTCGCCGGTGCGTTCGGCCACGAGGTCGTAGAACATCTCCTCCGAATAGCCGTCCTCCCCGGCCCGGTCGATGAAGACCCGCCAGAAATCCGCCGTCGTTTCGCCCTCCGCCCGGGAGACCGCGAGGGCGATCACATGGCCGCAAACATAAAGGGCGCGGAAATCCCCGCGGGTCTTCGCCCCGTTGAGAGAGCCCGTCTCGAGCTCGCTGGCGCATTCGCGCCGCACCGCCCGCTCCGTGGCGGCGAAAAGGTCGGCGTTCCACCTGCCGAGCGCCACCATCACTTCAGCCGCGATAGCGTCCGCCGCGCCTTCATGGATCCATTCGGGCGCATCCTCGACGCCCGGCCGCGCCGCCGCCTGCCACAGATGGACGGCTTCATGGATTGTCGCCGTGACGAAAATCCGCCGCGCCTTGTCAGACGGCGCCTTCCATGCAGCCCCTTCCAGCGTGATCTGGAATTGCGCCGGCAAGGCGTCGCCCGCATAGCTGAGCCGGCCTTCATCCCGGCCCAGCGGGGCGGCGAGAAAAAGGTTGGGTTTCGTCTTGGGACTGAAGGCGAAGAGCGCCGCAAGCTTGTCAAAGCTCGCCGGCACCAGCGTGTTGAACTCCTCAACGATCCAGCGCGGCGCATCCGGATCGATCAGCGCCATCACATGGTCGGTTTCCACCGGATCGAGCGGCCCAAGATAGACAAAGGCCGGATGCGCCATGGGACTTCGCCAATCCTCAAGCGACGGTTCATTTGCGCCGAACGCGACCGCATGCCCGCCATCGGCCGGGGTGAAGTCGAAAGTCGCGTTGACGCGGCCTCCCTTCCCGGTCATGGGCCAGATATGCCCCGTATAGATCAGCGCGCCGCCGGCGCCATAACGGGCCGTTGGCTGATATTCTTTTTGAATGCGCACTAGGTCCGGTTTCGCAGTTAACGCTACGCGCGAGAATTTTTTGCCGTCAGTGCGGACAATCCTGTCTTCATCCTCAAGGCGGAGAAGCTTGAAGCCAGGCGTTGCAATCTCCCAGCGCCGCTCACGATAGCCGCCCGCAACGCTTTCGAAGATGATCTCCCGGCGGGGCTTTCGCCACTCATAGGCGACAGCGACATCCGCATCCGACACCTGCTGGACAGAAATTCGCATATCCGGCGCCGACACGCCGAAGGGCGCGGCGAAAGCGGCGATCGAAAGCCCCGCAAGCACCGCGAAGAGAACAATCCAACGCATTATCGACCCAACTTGACCAAGCCTGTTACTATGGGCCCATGAGCCAGGAATTTGAACAGGCCGCCAGCGCCTTTGGCGCGCGGGGCGCGCTTTTCGGCCTCGATCTCGGGGAGAAGACCATCGGCGTCGCGATCTGCGACCCCGACCGCATGGTGGCGACGCCGGTGGAGACTATCCGCCGCAAGAAATTCACGATGGATGCGGAACGCCTCGCGGCCCTCGCCGCCGAGCGCAGAATCGCCGGAATCGTGATCGGCCTGCCGCTCAATATGGACGGCACCGAGGGCCCCAGCGCCCAGCGCGCCCGCGCCTTCGCCCGCAATCTGCCGAGGGTCCTCGACCTGCCGCTCGCCTTCTGGGACGAGCGCCTCTCCACCGCCGCCATGGAGCGCGACCTGATCGCCATAGACACCAGCCGGGCCAAACGCGCAGACAAGATCGACGAAATGGCGGCGACGTTTATACTCCAGGGCGCCATAGACCGTATGAGAGGACTCGCCGGATGAAATTAAGAACCATGCGCCATCTGATTGTCGGCCTCCTGAGCGGAACCGGCGTCTTTCACCTCCTGGTCGCGTTTTTGAACGCCGCCCCGGGGTTGGGCCTGCCGCTGGCGGGCTTCGGCCTGCTGTTCGTCGTTATCGGGTTTTTTGTGCGCAACGACACCAATGACGGTTCGAAATCCCATAGCCGCAACGCCGTGCTCGCCGCCATCATAGCCTGTTCGGCCGGACTCATTCTCGGCGGGCGCGCTTATCTCACGAACGGCCATCCGCCCGCGCTGATCTTGATGTTCGCCATCGATATCGCCGTTATCGTGCTTGGCGTGATGTGGCTGATGAAGCTGACGACGAAACACCGCCGCTAGGATCATTGCCGGCGGCGGCGTAAAGGGTTCAGACGATATTCATCGGCTGCACAGCTTTAGAGCTGCGGCATCGGATTCTTGACAAGTTCAGGAATAAGCTCGCGGCCGAAATAGTTGGAGAACCAGGCGACGGCGAGCGCCATGCCGAGTATCACCACCCATTGAATAAGCGTGCTGAAAAAGCCGGCGGACTTCGGCGCGAGGTCGCGGTTCGCCGGATCGACGAGCGAGACCGCGGTCAAGAGCGCCAGCACCAGGGCGCCTGGCAACACCCACCAGAGCGGTCCCTTGATAGCACCGGAATAAACTTCGAGCAGCACGACGGCATAAGCCGTCAAAGCCGATAAAATCCTGACGCCAAACATCGCTTCCCTCCCATGAGGCCGCCCCGCCCCCGATTCATACCTGACCGAGGCCGGCGAATCCACTATCGCTGCCCCAAGCTTCCCCAAGCTGCCCCAAGCTGCCCCAAGCTGCGCAGGACGCGAAAACCGCTTATTGCGGATCAGGACGCAAAGCGCTAATGCTCCCGTTTTAATGACAGCAACCGAACGCCCCCAACCGCCAAAAGGCGGGTTTTCCGCGCGCCGCCTGATCGCCATTGACGATCTGACGGACGCCGACATCCGCTACCTGTTGAAGCTCGCGGAATATTACGCCGGCTATCTGCGCCGCGCCGCGCCGCCGCCAAGACGGCTCGCAGGCAAGACACAGATCAATCTCTTTTTTGAAGATTCGACCCGCACCAATCTGTCCTTCGAACTCGCCGGAAAGAAACTCGGGGCCGATGTCATCAACGTGCCGGTCGCGGCGTCTTCAGTCCATAAGGGCGAGACCATGATCGACACCGCCCAGACCATGGCGGCCATGGGCGCCCATCTGATGATCGTGCGCGCGAAGGAGGAAGATCTCCATTACGCCCTCGACGAGACTCTTTCATGCGCCATCGTCAATGGCGGCGCGGGCAAGCTGGAGCATCCGACCCAGGCGCTTCTCGACGCCGCGGCGGTCCGTTCCGAATTCGGCACGCTCGAAGGTTTGACTATCGCCATCTGCGGTGATGTTCGGCATTCACGCGTCGCCGGCTCCGACGCGCGCCTCTTCCAGCGCCTCAACGCGAATATCCGTTTTGTCGGCCCGAAAAACCTGATGCCGCCGGACGATCAGTTTGCGGACATTCCCCGTTTTGACAATCTGAAAGAGGGCCTCGACGGCGCCGATGTCGCCATGGCGCTCAGAATGCAATTTGAGCGTATGGACGGTGACGGCAAGGCGCTCGCGCAAGGGTTCTTCGAAGAGTTCGGTCTGACCCACGAGACGTTGAAGCTCGCCAAGCCCGGCGCGCGCGTTATGCATCCGGGGCCGATGAATCGCGGCGTCGAAATTTGCGGCGCTCTTGCCGACGACGAGGAACGCTCACTCATTCTCCGTCAGGTCTTTTACGGAGTCGCCATGCGCATGGCCTGCCTCGATGCACTATTGACAAAGGGGGAATAGAATGGAGCAGCAGCACCCTGAGAAATATCACCTCGAAGATGAATTCCCTAAATTCTTTAGCTTTCTTCGTGAAGGCAGGGTGAAAGTCAGCTATTCACCAATATTTCGGGAGTTCTCAATTCCTCTGGAAGATAGCATTGCCTCGCAACAGATGTTGTATTGCCCTTGGAGTGGAAAAAAGTTCCCGGAAAGTCTTAGAGACGCATATTTTGATATTCTAGAAGAAGAATATAAGTTTACTGAACCTACCATGGACCACATCTGGGATAAACGTGTTCCAGTCGATATGCTTTCAGAAACATGGTGGGTAAAACGAGGACTCTAGAACCTTATGACCCTCCCTCTCGTTCTCGGCTATCTTCTCGGTTCAATCCCCTTCGGCCTTGTCATCACCAAAGCTGCGGGGCTTGGCGACATCCGCTCCGTCGGGTCGGGCAATATCGGCGCGACCAATGTCTTGCGCACAGGCCGCAAAGACCTGGCGCTCGCAACGCTGCTGCTCGACGGCGGCAAGGGCGCGATTGCGGTGATCATCTCCATGCTCATGGGCTGGCGTCCGGAGGTTGCCGGCGCGGCAGCGTTTCTCGGTCACTGCTTTCCGGTATGGCTCGGCTTCAAGGGCGGCAAGGGCGTCGCAACCTTCATGGGCACTTTGTTCGCCCTCCATTTTCCCGCAGGAATTTTCGCCGGCGCCACCTGGCTCAGCGTCGCTTATCTTTTGAAATATTCTTCGCTCTCCGCGCTCGTCGCTGCGGCGGCGACGCCGGTTGTGCTCTACACGATGGGCAAACCGTTCTACGCAATCGCCGCGCTCTTCATGACCATG
>JAUIEG010000253.1 GCA_030428745.1 Alphaproteobacteria bacterium | reverse complement strand
TAATCTTCCGGAGTCCATTCGTTTTCTTGTCGCTAAAAAGCGCGGCAACGAACAGATTGCATCGATCCTCAACAAGCTTGAGCCTGCCGCCGGTGTCAGCGCGTCGTCAGAATTCATTCTCACGGATGAGCCGGAGATCAAGAGGTCTTTCCGTTTGACACAGCTCTTTGAAGGACGGCTTGCTCTTATCACGCCGCTGATCTGGCTCGGCTTCGCGGTCTCCACGCTTACGGTCTTTCTGCATGCGAGCTGGGGACCGATCATTCTGGAAAATCTCGACGTGCCAAGAAAAACCGCCGCATGGATCCAGTCCGCCGCTGCGCTTGCCGGAGCCGCAGCGGGCATGTCGCTGATGCGCTTTACGGATCGTCTTGGGCCGCGCGCGATCGCCGCGTTTCCGATCGCCAGCCTGCCCGTCCTCTTGATCATGGGGCTCGCGCCTTTGCCGACGCCGCTGTTTCTTTTTCTAAACGTGCTCGTTGTGGCGCTTATTTCCGGCGGCCACTACGGCATCTTGAGCATTACAAGCATCTATTATCCGACGGCGATCCGCGCCAATGGGGGCGGCTGGGCATCCTCGGTTGCCAAACTTGGCGGCATCCTTGGCCCCATTCTCGGCGGCGTCTTTCTGTCGAGCGGTCTCCCGACCATCCAGATCTTTTTGTTCATGATGCTGGGACCCGTCGTTCTAACCCTATGCGTCATCGGGATCGCCGCCATTGTGGGCGCTGCGGGCGAACAGGAAAGTGGAGGCGCCAATGCTCCGGTTAACGCCTGAGGAAGAGGCGATGGCGAGCGGCGCGCGCGGCAAAGCCGCCGAAAAGGCCATGGACCTTTTGATCCGTTACGCCAAGGCGCTGGGCGCCGAGCGTTTCGTGGAGACCAATAATGTCGCCGGCGTACCGGGCTCCGCGCATCAATGGCTGAAGGATCAATATAAGGACGACGGCGGCGACTATCGCACCGTCTTCTGCAAGTTCGATCTCGACGCTGATGAGGTTTTTGACATCCCGGTGATGACCGGAAACGCCTGTCATTTGCAAGGGGGCATGGACCCGGAGCTCTGGCGTGAGCAAGGCTATTCTCCTGAAGCTTTTGAAAACGCGCAAGGAGACGAGAAGGCGACAGCAGCGCTAAATATCCGCAACTTGAAAACCTGCACGCCTTATCTCGCCGGCAATGAACCGGCGTTCGGCGAGCATTGCGCCTGGATGGAAAGCTCGGCCGTTGTTTATTGCAACTCGGTCCTTGGTGGGCGCACGAATACGGAAGGGCGCGAGTCCACCAGCGCCGCCATGATCACCCATCGCATTCCCGACTGGGGATTTCATCGCGACGAGTTCCGGCTTGGCGATCATCTCGTGGAAGTTGATGTGCCTGTAAACAACATCTTCGAATGGGGGATGCTTGGTTATTATATCGGTGAGATCGTGCAGGAGGAGATTCCGGTTATTGACGGCGCCATTTCCAACGCCGGGCTGATCGAGCTTAAACATTTCGGCGCGGCGGCCGCATCCTCAGGCGGTGTCGAGATGTATCACCTTGTCGGCGTCACGCCGGAAGCGCCGAACAGCGAAAAAGCTTTTGGCGGCAAAAGCATCAAAAGCCGCATTCGCTATGGCGCCGAAGAGCGCCGGAAGACCTATGAGAATTTGAACATTCGCGGGCAATCGACCGACGTCGACTATGTCATGCTTGGCTGTCCCCATGCAGCGATCGAGCAGATCGAAGAAGCGGCGCGTTTGCTCGACGGCAAGCAGTTGAATGACGGCACGGCGCTCTGGATATTCACCTCGCGTTATGTGCGGACAGAGGCGCAGGCGAGAGGTTACGTCGACATCATCAAAAAAGCTGGCGGCCTCGTCATGACCGACACCTGTTCGGCGATTGCGCAGAGCGTGCCCAAAGGCACGAACGTCGTCGCGCTCGACAGCGCGAAACAAACTCACTACCTGCCGGCCTTCATGGGCATAGAAGCCTGGTTTGGCACGACCCAAGACTGCATCAATGCGGCGCTCACCGGGAAATGGCGGGGAGAACTCACATGACTGCGAGCCAGCTTTCCGAACCGATCGTCATTCGCGGGCGTGGCATCGTGCCGGGCGTGGCGGAAGCGGAAGCGCTCGTCACACGAGAAACGATTTCCGGCTGGGGCGGGGTCAATCCCATTAAAGGCGAAATTATTGAGACTCGCCATGAACTGGTGGGGCAAAGTTTCGCCGGGAAAGTGCTCTTGTTCCGGGGCGCAAAGGGCTCATCCGGCTGGTCGGCCATCTTTCATTTCTCGCGTCTCGCCGGCGTTGCGCCCGCGGCGATGCTGTTTGTCGACATGACGGCGAAGGCGGCGCTCGGCGCCGTTGTCACTCATGCGCCGACAGTCACAGATTTTGATGTCGATCCCTTTTCCGTCATTGCGACCGGCGATCGCGTTCGCGTCGATGGCGACAAGGGAATTGTGGAAGTCTGGAAAAAATAGACGCCGGAAAACGGCGCTTTGAAAGGCGAGGGAAGAAGCCATGACGACGGAAGAACAATCACCGGCGCCAGAAGACGAATCCGATTTCTCGCTCCGCAAGATCAAGATCATGTTTGCGGCTACGATTGGCATTCTTTTCGGGTCTTCTATCCTTCCTTTCACGGCCATCATGCTGTTGACGTTGCCCATGACCGAAGAGTTCGGGTGGACGCGGACGCAATTTTCCGGCGGTTTGACAGCTATGATGCTGGTCGGAGGGACTTCGGCGCCGTTCCTGGGCAGGCTTGTCGATAAGATCGGCGCGCGCAAAATGATTATCTTCGGAACATTTGTCGTAGGATTGATCACTATCGCGCTCTCGCGCCAGGATGGGTCGCTCTGGCAGTTCTATTTTGGGTTTGCGGTGCTGGGTTTCGCCGGCACGACAGCGATTGGCTACTCGAAAATTATTGGCGCGCTTTTTAACAAGCATCGCGGAAAAGCGCTGGCAATTTTTGGCGTTGAGTCCAGTATCGCGGGCGTCTTTGCACCGAAACTCATCCAGTTCTTAATTGACGGCTATGGATGGCGAGGGATGTTTGTCGGTCTCGGCCTCATTATTCTATCAGTTATTCCGATTCTTCTGATCTGGTTGAGAGAGCCGGAAACACCCAAAACGCCTGAAGCGGCTGCGGGGGCCGCGCCAACGGAAGTTCCCGGTCTCACTCCGAAAGAAGCCATGAGGACGCGAGATTTTTGGTTCATATTGTTGGCCAGCGTCATTGCCATGGCGCCGGCCATGGGACTGCAACCGCATCTCATTCCGTTTATTGTGTCGCGCGGCGTCAGCATGGACACGGCTGTCTGGATGTTGTCGATTTCTCAGCTTGCAATGGCCGCGGGGACGGTCGCGGGCGGCTTTTTGATGGACAAGATGGAAACGGCTAAAGTCGCTGCGCCCTTCAGCGCGATGACGGCTCTCGGCCTCATGTTGTACCTGTTTCTGAGCGGTGGTGCGGCTGGCTTTTCTTTCCTTTTGATGGCGACAATTTTTATCGGTTTTTCCGGCGGTGCGAAACGGCCCATGGGAACCGTTTTCCAATTGCGGTTTTTCGGATTGAAATCCTTCGGGACGCTTGTCGGCATTCAAACGCCGTTTCAGACATTCTGCATGGGTGTCGCGCCTTTGCTGGTCGGCATGTATTACGACACATATGGCGACTACGAACTCGTCTTTGTCATCATGTCCGTTCTGATGGCGATTACGTTCTTCCTTTATTGGTTCCTGGGGAACTACCGCTTCGACAAAAACCTTATGCCTGTGGGAGATCCGGCGTCGCCAGTCGCTGGCGGGCCGAGGGATGCGGTGGCTGCGGACACGATGTTGAAACAGGGGGCTGAATAGACATGGCAAAAGTTCCGGCGCAGGCGCCGACGCAAGTTCCCGCAGCAGCGCGGCGTCCGCCGGTTAGTCCTCTCCGCGCATGGTGGGCGATTTTCATATTCACTATTGCACTGATGTTCAATTTCTTGGACCGGCAATTGTTGACGCTGCTCATCACGCCCATCAAGGCGGACCTTAATCTGTCAGACACGCAGATTTCGATCCTTGTTGGCTTCATGTTCGTGCTTTTCTACATCAGCGTTGGTATTCCTATCTCACGGCTGGTGGATCGCGGGCCGCGTAAATGGATTATCGGCGCGGGAATCGCGTTCTGGTCTTTGATGACGGCGGCTTGCGGTCTTGCGCAGAATTTTTGGCAGCTCGCGATTGCGCGCATGGGCGTCGGCATCGGCGAAAGCTGCAATGGTCCCGCCACCTATTCCATGACCGCGGATATGTTCCCGCGTGAAAAACTGGCGCGACCCATCTCCATCATTAATATCGGGATGGTCATGGGCTCGGGCATGGCGCTGCTTGTGGGCGGCTACCTCATTGTCTGGCTGACGGAACTCGGGCCGCAGACTTTTCCCATCGTCGGCACGTTAAAGCCGTGGCAGATGACCTTCGTCATTGTCGGCCTGCCGGGCATGTTTTGGGCCTTGCTCATGGTGCTGACCGTGCCGGAGCCGCCGCGCAAGGACGAAGGAACCGGCGCCGTGACGCCGTCCTTCGGTAAGGTACTTGAGTTTCTAAAGCTGTGGAGCCCGGCCTATTTTCCGATGTTCATCGCCGCAGGTGTGAAATCCATGCTGAGTTTTGGCAACGCCGTCTGGTCGCCTGCCTTTTTCGAACGCAGCTTCGGCTATGCGCCGGGCGAGCCGGGCCCCATGCTCGGCGCCATCGGGCTGATTGTTGCGCCGCTGGGGTTGTTGATTGGCGGACAGGCGGCGACATGGCTCGCCGCCAAAGGACATGACGATGCCAATATGCGGATCGTCTTATGGGTGTCTGTCATCCTTGCGCCACTCGCGATTCTCTATCCGC
>JAUIEG010000252.1 GCA_030428745.1 Alphaproteobacteria bacterium | reverse complement strand
AAGATCAACACCTGGTCGCGCTTCGACCGGAAGAACTATTTCTATCCCGACCTGCCCCAGGGCTATCAGATCTCTCAATACAAAGATCCCATTGTGGGCGAGGGCGAGATCGAGGTTGAGCTTGAAGGCGGCGAGAGCATCAATGTCGGCATCGAGCGCCTGCATCTGGAACAGGACGCCGGCAAGTCGATCCACGACCTCGCGCCGAAAGAATCCTATGTGGATTTGAACCGGTCCGGCGTCGCGCTGATGGAGATTGTCTCCAAGCCTGAAATGCGAACGGCGGAGGAGGGCGCAGCCTATTTCTCCAAGCTGCGCTCCATCGTGCGCTATCTCGGCACCTGCGACGGCAATATGGAAGAAGGCTCCATGCGCGCCGACGTCAACGTCTCCGTCTGCCGTGCGGGTAACTACGACAAATTCCGCGAGACCGGCGATTTCAAATATCTCGGCACGCGAACCGAAACGAAGAACGTCAACTCCCTGCGCTATGTGCGTCAGGTGATCGACTATGAAGCGCGCCGGCAGATCGAAGTGCTGGAAGGCGGCGGCGAGATCGATCAGGAGACACGGCTGTTCGATGTGAAGTCCGGCACGACCCGCACCATGCGTTCGAAAGAAGACGCGCATGACTACCGCTATTTTCCGGACCCGGATTTGTTACCGCTCGAATTCGACCAGGCCTGGGTGGACGAGATCAAGGCGAGCCTGCCCGAACTTCCCGACGCCAAGAAGCATCGCTTCATGGATGAATATGGGCTGTCGCCTTATGACGCTTCGGTGCTCGCCGCCGATCAGGCGAGCGCGGCCTATTTTGAAGAGGTGGCCAAATGCGGCGACGGCAAGCTGGCGTCGAACTGGGTCACCGGCGAACTCTTCGGCGCGCTTAACAAGGCGGACAAATCGATTGATGAAACGCCGGTCTCCGCCGCGCAGCTTGGCGAGCTCATCAGCCTGATCAAGGACAGCACCATCTCCGGCAAAATCGCCAAGGATGTCTTCGCCCTGATGTTCGAAGGCGAAGAAACAGGCTCACCGAAAGAGATTGTCGAGAAACGCGGCCTCAAACAGGTGACGGACACTGGCGCCATTGAAAAGGTCGTCGACGACATCATCGCCGCCAACCCGAAACAGGTCGAGCAGGTCAAAGAAAAGCCGAAGACCATGGGCTGGTTCGTCGGTCAGGTGATGAAGGAAATGCAGGGCAAGGCGAACCCGCAGGCAGTCAACGAGATTCTGAAGAGCAAGCTCGGCGTTGAGTAAGCGACATCGGCGGCGCATCCTTCATCCAGCCGGTCTGCGCCCGACATCATGGGGTGGGAGATGACTGCTGAGATGAAACTGGACCGGATCAATCGTTGGCTGACACTCGCCGCGAATATTGGCGTCGTGATCGGGTTGCTTATTCTCATTATCGAATTGCGCCAGAACGCATCCCTAACGAGGGGGGCGATGGAGGCGGAGAAAAACGACCGACTTGCCGCGATTGAACTTAGCCTTGCATCGCCTGCGGCGGCGGCCGCATGGACCAAATCCATCCGTGCGCCAGAGGATATGACCGATGCTGAGATCAAAATCGTTGAATCTCATCTGGTGGCGATCATGCTGCAATGGGATAACATGTTCCAGATGGAGGCGGCCGGCCTTGCGTCCCGCGCGCGGGTGACGCGGCACATTAAAAACGTTGCGCCCTATTATTTCGGCAGCGCTTTTGCCAAACGCTGGTGGAGAAACCAGATGGATGGTTGGGACGGCACCCCAATGATGGACGTCGCTGGTCCGATCGTGGAGGCGTTGGATGACGACTTTATGTCGGAGACGCTCGATGATAACCGTCTGACCAGCGCCGCTGAAGAGACTGAATAGACAAGAGTTTGCCGGGGCAGCCTGTCCTAAATCAGCCTTTACCCTCCGCCTGACGCTGACAATCCCGCGAAATCCGGTATGGTTCGCCCAACGCAGCATCCGCTGCCGAATTCCAAGGGGCTAATTCATGACTTATCGTTTTCTTCTCGCGGGCGCCGCCGCGTGTTTCGCCGCTATTGCGCCAGCTTCCGCTCGCGATCTCACCGATCATGAACAGATGGCGCACGACATCTATCAGAAGGTGATATCCATTCGGACCGCCCGGGGCCAGGAGCAGGTGCCTGTCATGGTCGAGTATCTGGTGGGCCAGTTAAAGGCCGCCGGTTTTGCGGATGACGACATTCAGGTCACAGACTATGACAGCGAGGGTGAACACACCCAGGGCTTGATGGTGTTTTACCGTGCGGAAGGCGAGCCGGCGAAAAAGCCAATCGTTCTGCTTGGTCACATGGATGTGGTCGATGCGCTTGCGAAAGACTGGGAGCGTGCGCCGTTTACGTTGACGGAAGAGGAAGGCTATTTCTTCGGGCGCGGCACGACGGATAACAAATACGGGGTCACCAATCTTGTCTCGACCTTTATTCGCTTGAAGAAGGAAGGCTGGTCGCCGAACCGCGACCTCGTGCTGGTGTTTTCCGGCGATGAAGAAACCGGGATGGTTTCAACACAGGCTCAAGCGGAATATGTGGCGGAGAACATCGATCCGGAATTCGTGCTAAACAGCGATGCGGGCGGCGGCGTTCTGGCGCCGGACCATACGCCCATTTTCTACGCAGTGCAGGGCGCGGAAAAAACATTCGCGACATTCGAGCTCACCGTTAATAATCCGGGCGGGCATTCGTCGCGTCCGCGCGCCGATAACGCTATTTATGAACTCGCGGACGCGCTGAAGAAAATCGAAGCGTATAAATTCCCCGTGCGTTACTCCGATTTGACGCTGGCCTCCTTCAAGGCTTCGGGCGCGGTGACGCCGGGCGAACTGGGCGAGGCGATGGTTGCGTTTGCTGACAATCCGAAAAACAAGAAGGCGATTAAAACCCTGCGCGCCAACCCGGAAACGGTGGGCACAACGGGCACGACCTGTATCGCCACCATGCTGCGCGCAGGGCATGCGGAAAACGCGCTGCCGCAATCGGCGACGGCGACCGTCAACTGCCGGATATTCCCGGGCGTCGGCGCAGCGGCGACCGAAGCCAAGTTGAAAGAGGTCGTCGATAATGACGCCGTTCAATTCGAACTCATTACGGATGTCACCGAAAGCCCTGAATCGAAGCTGCGTCCCGATGTGTTGGCCGCAATCCAGAAATCGCTCGACGCGCGCGGCATCGACGCGCCGGTTATCCCTTACATGGAATCGGGCGGCACGGATGGAATGCATTACCGCACCAAAGGATATGACACGGTTGCAATCTCCGGCGCCTGGTCAAGACCGAGCGATATGTACGCCCATGGGCTGAACGAACGGCTCGCGGTCGACGCCTTCTATGGCGGTCTCGACCATTGGACTGTGATCCTGAAGGAACTGGCCGGCGGCGAATAAGCGTCGCGCAGGGGGAAGGCCAATGCTTCTGCGCCGCATCGCCGAACACGTCAAAGCCCAGAACTGGACCGCCGTGGCGCTCGACTTCCTGATCGTCGTTGTCGGCGTGTTTTTCGGTCTGCAAGTGAACAACTGGAATGAGGCGCGCATCGCCCGCGCTGACGAGCGGGAATTTCTGGCGCAATTGCGTAATGAACTAAAAGACAGTGTTGAGGTTATCGACTTTCAGTCGCGCTATGTAGCCGAGGTTGTCGCCAGCGGCCGACGCGCGCTTGACTATCTCGGGCGTAGCGAGGACTGCGCACGCGGCTGTGAAGAATTGCTGATCGATTTTTTTCACGCGTCGCAAGTCTGGGGAACGCCTTACGATTACACGAAGTACCAGGAGGCGCTGCGCCTTGGTTTCCCCTCGGATCCTGAGACCGGGAATGCCGTCAGGCAGTTTTATGTTTATCTCAACGGTTGGGACACGGTAAACGGCGCGGCGCCCGCCTACCGGGAACGCATTCGCGGCTACTTCACCCCGGAGGCTGCCGAAGCGCTCTGGCGAGGCTGCATGCGGCTGCCGGGCTCGGAGATCGAAGAGCTGACCCGCGACTGCATAGACGATCTCAAGTCGCTGGATACGGCGTCGATGCTGAGCGCGATTCGCGCCGACCCGGCGCTGGTGCGCGAGCTTCAGTTCTGGCTTGGACAGAATATTTTTGCGCTCACCGGCTACCCGGACATGCATAGATTCGCCAGCGCAGCCATTGCTGCGATTACGGATGAAATCGGAGGCGCCCCATGATCCTTCGCCGCATCCCCGAGCACCTGAAGGCCTAGAACTGGACGGCGACGGCGATCTGTAATAATTGCGTATACGAATAAAAATAGCGCCTGACACGAGAGAAGCCGGGCGATCAATACAAGGGCTCACATGAAGAAATTACTGATACTGATTTGCACGGTGGCGTTGATGTCTTGTTCCGCGCCGGCGCCGAAAGAGGGCGGCACGGTGGATCCGAAAGCTGTCGTCGAAACTGTCTATGAAGGGTTCGAGGCGGGAGACATAGAGATGGCGACCAGCACGATGGCGCCCGATATTGTCTGGAACGAGGCGCAGGGAAACCCCTACGCAGATAAAAACCCATATATGGGCCCTGACGCCATCATCTCGGGATTGTTCGCGCGCCTTGGCGCCGAGTGGGACGGGTTCTCCGCCGCGCCGCAGGAGATTGTTGCGGAGGGCGGACGCGTGATTGTCTTCGGCCGCTATGGGGGAACCTACAAGGCGACGGGCAAGCCGATAGATGCGCCCTTCGTGCATTCATGGACGGTGAAGGATGGCAAGATCGTCAGCTTCCAGCAATATACGGATACGGCGGCGCATGTGAACGCCATGTCGGACTGATCCCCGCGTGACGGCAACGAAAGATAAGGCCTGATGCTTCTGCGCCGCGTCATCGATCATGTGAAAGACCAGAACTGGACGGCGGTCGC